>NZ_JBHVHF010000258.1:0-11773 GCF_042800315.1 Streptomyces sp. NPDC057638 | reverse complement strand
GCCCGAGGGCCGTTCCCGAAAGGGCTTCCTCCGTATGCGGCGCGTCCTCGCCGTCGGCGCCCGCCGCTCACGCCCGTGAGCCATCTCACCCGCCTGCCCCACGGTGTGCCGTTCCGCTGGCGCGTGGAGGTTTCCCCGGTCGTGTCCGGTCCGCTGGCGCCCGGGAGGCCTTGCCCTGTACCGGCGGTGCCGTGTTCCCCCCGCGTACGGAGACCACACGAAGGCCGCTCCAGAGCACCCTTCCCCGGTCCGGACTACTCCAGCAGGCCCTCGCGCAGCCGGGTGGTGATCCGGGTGAGCAGCCGCGACACATGCATCTGGGAGACCCCGAGCCGGGCCCCGATCTCCGACTGGGTCAGCTCCTCGCCGAAGCGCATCTGCAGGATCGCGCGATCACGGTTGTCGAGATCCTTGAGCAGCGGCTTCAGCGCCTGCACGTTCTCGGCGATCTCCAGGTCGGCGTCGGGCGCGCCCAGACGGTCCGAGAGCGGGGTCGCGGTGTTGTCGGAGGGGTCGTCCAGGGGCATGTCGATGGAGCCCGCCGTGTAGCCGTTGCTGGCGACGACGCCCTCGATGACCTCCTGCTCGTCGATCCCGAGATGGGCGGCGAGTTCGGCCGTCGTCGGCGACCGGTCGAGCCGCTGGGAGAGCTCGTCGGTCGCCTTGGCCAGGTCGATACGGAGTTCCTGGAGCCTGCGGGGGACGTGGACCGCCCAGCTGGTGTCCCGGAAGAACCGCTTGATCTCCCCCACGATGTAGGGGACGGCGAAGGTCGCGAACTCCACCTCGCGGCTGAGCTCGAACCGGTCGATCGCCTTGATCAGGCCGATGGTCCCGACCTGGACGATGTCCTCCATCTGTTCGGCCCGGTTGCGGAAGCGTCCGGCCGCGTACTTCACCAGCGCGAGGTTCAGCTCGATGAGCGTGTTCCGCACGTACTGGTGGTCGCGGGTGCCCTCCTCCAGGGAGGCCAGCCGGACGAAGAAGATCCGCGAGATCTCCCGCGCGTCCCTGGGCGCCACCGCGCCCGGATCCGCGATCTCCGGGAGGTCAAGATCCGCACTGACGGACCGCGCTCCGGTGTCGGCGAGCGGTGCCGGTTCTGCCGCGCCAGAAGGCGCCCCGGACCGCCGTACGTCACTCTGTGTGCCAGGCTGCGTGAGTTCGGTCATGACCGTGCTCGCCGTGGACACTTCGTCCTCCCCTGCTCCGTGGTCAGTGCAGGGCGCGCCTACCCGGGCTCATGCCTTTCATTCGCATGATTTCCGGGAGTGTCATTCCCACGATCTACGGGGGTGGCTCCACCGGCCGCGGGAAGCGGGGCGCTCCGGCCCGGGAGCGGGCCGGAGCGGCGTGGTCCCGCGCCGGGGCTGCCGGGAGAACCAGGGGGGTGTGTCCCGCGCCGGGGCCTCAACGGCGCGGCGCGGGACCTGTGATCAGTTCCAGCTCGCGTGGAGGGGCTTGCCCTCGGCGTACCCGGCGGCGCTCTGGACGCCGACGACGGCGCGCTCGGCGAACTCCTCCAGGGAGCCCGCGCCCGCGTAGGTGCAGGAGGAGCGGACTCCCGCGATGATCGAGTCCACCAGATCCTCGACGCCCGGCCGGGCCGGGTCGAGGAACATCCGCGAGGTGGAGATGCCCTCCTCGAAGAGCGCCTTGCGGGCGCGGTCGTAGGCGGACTCCTCGCTGGTGCGGTTGCGCACGGCGCGGGCGGACGCCATGCCGAACGACTCCTTGTAGAGCCGTCCGTCGGCGGTCTGCTGGAGGTCGCCCGGGGACTCGTAGGTGCCCGCGAACCAGGAGCCGACCATCACGTTGGAGGCACCGGCGGCCAGGGCCATGGCGACGTCGCGCGGATGGCGCACCCCGCCGTCGGCCCAGACGTGCTTGCCGTACTTCCTGGCCTCGGCGGCGCACTCCAGGACGGCGGAGAACTGCGGCCGCCCCACACCGGTCATCATGCGGGTGGTGCACATGGCGCCGGGGCCCACACCGACCTTGATGATGTCGGCGCCCGCCTCGATGAGGTCGCGCACGCCTTCGGCGGCGACGATGTTGCCCGCGACGATCGGCACCCGCGGGTCGAGCGCCCGCACCGCCTTGATCGCGGCGATCATCGACTCCTGGTGGCCGTGGGCGGTGTCCACGACGAGGGTGTCGACGCCCGTGTCCAGGAGCTGCTTGGCCTTGCCCGCCACATCGCCGTTGATCCCGACGGCGGCGGCGATCCGCAGTCGGCCCTGGGCGTCCACGGCGGGGGTGTAGAGGGTGGCGCGCAGCGCGCCCTTGCGGGTGAGGATGCCCGCCAGGCGGCCCTCCGCGTCGACGGCGGGGGCATAGCGCCGGTTGGCCTGGTCCAGCTGGTTGAAGGCGTCCCGGGGGTCGATGCCGGCGTCCAGGATCAGCAGATCCCGGGACATGACCTCGGTGAGCTGGGTGAAGCGGTCGACGCCCGAGAGGTCGGCGTCGGTGACCACACCGACGGGCCGGTGGTTCTCGTCCACGACGACACCCGCGTCATGGGCCCGCTTGGGCAGCAGGGCCAGCGCGTCGGCGACGGTCTGGTGCGGGGCGAGCACGATGGGGGTGTCGAGGACGAGGTGGCGCGTCTTGACCCAGGAGACGACGTCGGTGACGACCTCGATCGGGATGTCCTGGGGGATGACGACCAGGCCGCCGCGGCGGGCGAGGGTCTCGGCCATCCGGCGTCCGGCGATGGCGGTCATATTGGCCACGACCAGCGGAATGGTGGTCCCCGTGCCGTCCGGCGAGGAGAGGTCCACGCTCTGCCGGGAGCCTACGGCCGAGCGGCGCGGCACCATGAAGACGTCGTCATACGTGAGGTCGTACGGCGGCTGCTGATCATTGAGGAAACGCACGTGCTGAACATCCCAGTCAATCGGAGGTGGCCCCCGGGCATCTCAGCCGGGGGGAGAAGCACGTACTTCAGTTTCCCATGCCCGGGGCGCGTTCGACCCTGGGAGAAAGCTCCAGCTCGGCGGCGGTGTCCCACACGGATCCTCCAAGCGGCTGCCGACCCGGGGCCCCGGCTCGGCCGCTCGGCCACTCGTCGATGGACGAGCACCGGGAGGGCGCGGCGTCAGTCGTCCGGGTCGGCGCGGTCCAGCGCGGGGCGGGGGCTCGGCGGGCCCGCCAGCAGATGGTCGGCGGCCGCGGTGTCGGTGACCAGGCTGGTGACCAGCCCGGAGCGGAGCACGGCGCCGATCGCCTCGGCTTTGCGCTGTCCGCCCGCTATCGCCACCACCTCGGGGATGCGCCGCAGCCGGTCCGCCTCGACGGTGATGCACCGCTCGCCCAGGTCCCGGCCGACCCGGCGGCCGTCCCGGTCGAAGAGGTGCGCGGACATCTCCGCGGCGACGCCGTACGAGGCGTACCGGGCGCGCTCCTCATCGCTGAGCATGTCGTGGACCGTGGAGATCCCCGGCTCCCAGGAGCCGATGGAGACCGCCGCGACCGTGACCTTGTCGAAGTACTCGAAGGCGCGGGCGATGCCCGTCTGGTGCCGCAGGGCGGCGGCGGTCGCCGCGTCGGGCAGCAGCATGGGCGCGTAGATGGGGTGCGCGTCGCCGCCGGAGACCTGGGCCGCCCGTCTGACGGCCTCCACCGAGCCGCGCTCGGCGGTGCCCGCGTCGTACACGCCCGTGAGCTGGACGACCGTGCACGGGGGGAGCCGGTCGAGGGCGGCGGCCATATGGATCGTGGAGCGGCCCCAGGCCAGTCCGAGCACATCGCCCTCGTTCACCAGCTCACCGAGCAGGTCGGCGGCCACCTCGCCCAGGTTCTCCGGGTCGGGCGACTCCTCGGCCTCCGCCGGGGACTCCACGACGACCGCGTGCCGCAGCCCGAAGTGGGCGCGGAGCGCGTCGGAGCGCTCGGCGTCCAGCTCCGCCGGAACGCGGATCTCGATGCGGACGAGATCCCGCTCCAGCGCCGTCTCCAGGACCCTCGCGACCTTGAAGCGGCTGACGCCGAACTCCTCCGCGATCTGGATCTTGGACTTGCCCTCCAGATAGAAGCGGCGGGCCATGGCCGCCGCCTGTACGAGCTCCGCGGGTCCCATCCGCAGGGCAGACCGTCCCGCCGACCTAGCAGACACCGCGATCTCCTCACTGCTGTTCACACTCCGGATCCGTCATCCTGTCAGATCCGGCGGTTACCGATCAGCCCTGTCGGGCCGAGTTCACTTGCTTGTGGTCCGGTGGCCGCGTGCGCGGTGGCTCGGGGTGCGCACGTGGTCGGTTCCGGGGAGCCCCTTCAACATAGCGCCGTCCGCCGCACGGGCGGGTCCGGCGGGTTCCGGCGCCCTGGCACCCTCCTGCCCCGGGGCTGAGGGCACACGCGTCAGGGCGCCGGGGGACGGCCGGAACGGCGGCACGGCCTCAGTGGCCGCAGGCCCAGCTCGCACCGGCCGTGGTGGCCTCCGCCGTGGCGCGCAGCGCGCGCACCGCGGCCGCCGGGTCCTCGGCCCCGTAGACGGCGGAACCGGCGACGAAGACATCGGCACCGGCCTCGGCACAGCGCTCGATGGTGGCCTCCGAGACCCCGCCGTCGACCTGGAGCCACAGCTCAAGGCCGTGCTTGGAGATCAGCTCCCGGGTACGGCGGATCTTCGGCAGCATGATGTCGAGGAACGCCTGTCCCCCGAAGCCGGGCTCCACGGTCATGATCAGCAGCATGTCGAGCTCGGGGAGGAGGTCCTCGAAGGGCTCGATGGGGGTGGCGGGCTTGAGCGCCATGGAGGCGCGGGCGCCCTTGGCCCGGATCTCCCGTGCCAGCCGGACCGGCGCGGCGGCGGCCTCGACATGGAAGGTGACGGAACCGGCCCCCGCTTCGACGTACCGCGGTGCCCACCGATCGGGGTCGGCGATCATCAGATGGCAGTCCAGCGGGGTCTCCGTCGCCCGGCTGAGGGATTCCACGACCGGCACGCCCAGCGTCAGGTTGGGCACGAAGTGGTTGTCCATGACATCGACATGGAGCCAGTCGGCTCCCTCGACGGCCTTGGCCTCTTCGGCGAGGCGGGAGAAGTCAGCGGAGAGGATGCTGGGGTTGATCTGTACGGCCATGGGCCAAGCCTGCCATGTTCCGGGGCGGTTCCCCTCCCCGGTCCGGGTTCCGGTACAGACCAATTGCGGACCGGGCCGGAGGAAGATCAGCACAGTCCGCGCATTCCCGGCTTTTCCCTGGGTGCCGGGCCCGGGTGGGGCCCGGCACAGGGCTCAGCCCGTGCGCCGCAGCAGCGCGAGGTACATCGCGTCCGTACCGTGCCGATGGGGCCAGAGCTGGATGTCGGGACCGTCACCGAGCGCGGGTACGCCCGGCAGCAGGGGCCGGGCGTCCACCCACTCCGCCGCGACGGCGGGACCGCCCCGGCCGCGCAGCACGTCGTCCACGACCACCCGGGTCTCGGCCAGGTGCGGGGAACAGGTCGCGTAGCCGACGACGCCGCCGACCCGCACCGCCGTCAGCGCCTCGCGCAGCAGGGAGCGCTGGAGCGGGGCGAAGCCGTCCAGGTCCTCGGGGCGACGGCGCCAGCGGGCCTCGGGACGGCGCCGCAGGGCGCCCAGGCCCGAGCAGGGGACATCGACGAGGACCCGGTCGAAGACCCCGGGCCGCCAGGGCGGGCGGGTGCCGTCGGCGGTGATCACCTGGTACGGGCCGGGGTTGCCCGCCAGCGCCCGCGCCACCAGGCCCGCCCGGTGGGGCTGCTTCTCGGCGGCGAGCAGCGAGGCACCCCGCTCCGCCGCCAGCGCCGCCAGCAGGGCCGCCTTGCCGCCGGGGCCAGCGCACCCGTCGAGCCAGTGGGCGTCGGAGCCCTCCAGCGGGGCGTTGGCGAGGGCGAGGGCGACCAGCTGGCTGCCCTCGTCCTGGACTCCGGCCCGTCCCTCGCGTACCGCGTCGATCGCGCCGGGCTCGCCGCCCTCGGCCAGCCGCACGGCGTAGGGGGACCAGCGGCCGGGGAGCGCGGAGTCCTCGCCGAGCGTGGCGAGGAGTTCCCCGGGGGTGGCGCGGCCGGGGCGGGCGACGAGGGTCACCTCGGGGCGTTCGTTGTCGGCGGCCAGCAGCTCCTCGATGCCCGCGCGCCCGCCACCGAGGGAGTCCCAGAGCGCGGAGACGACCCAGCGGGGATGGGAGTGGATCACCGCGAGATGGTCCTCGGCGTCCTCGTCATAGGGCGGGGCGACCCGGTCGAGCCAGGTGTCGAGGTCGTCCTGGGAGATCTTGCGCAGGACGGCGTTGACGAACTTGGCCCGCCCGTCGCCGAGGACCACCCGCGCCAGTTCCACGCTGGCGGAGACGGCCGCGTGGGTGGGGATGCGGGTGCCCAGCAGCTGGTGTGCGCCGAGCGCGAGCACATCGAGGACCGGCGGGTCGACCTCGCGCAGCGGACGGTCGACACAGGCCGCGATGATCGCGTCATAGGTGCCCTGGCGGCGGAGCGTGCCATAGACGAGTTCGGTGGCGAGGGCGGCGTCCCGGGCGTCGAAGTCCCCCTGCTCCCTGGCCCGTCGCAGCAGCGGCGGCAGGACGAGGTTCGCGTACGCGTCCCGCTCGTCGACGGCCCGCAGCGCCTCGAAGGCGAGGATCCGTACGGGGTCCTTCTGCGGGCGTCGATAGGGCTTGCTGGGGCGACGGGACCGCTGGGGGCGTGCCTGGTCGTTCAAAGGTGCTCCGCTGTAGAAAAGGGTCGAACCGAAGGTCACGAACCCTTCCAGCCTAATCCCTGCCGGATCAGCCCTCCGTCCCCGCCACCTCCCCCGCCCAGCGCGCGCCGGTCCCGCCGCGCGGGCGCCGTGAGACGGAGCGGACGGCGACGCTCCGTCCCGTCGGGCCTCAGCGGTGGGCCTTCCGCGCGCCCCGGCCACCGGGCCGGACCGCCCGGAGCCGGGACACCGTCACCAGCGATCCGCGCGTCCGGGCCCGCGCCGCCTCCGTACCCTCCCGTACCGAGGCCGCTCCCGTACGGAGGGGAAGTACTAAGCGGTGGTCCCCACGCGCTCCCCCGGGACGATACGGACACCACGGGCCCAGTCGGCGGCGCGCATCGGCTTCTTGCCCTGGGGCTGGACCCAGAGGAGTTCGATGGCATGGGAGCCGGTGCCGACGTACACATGGTTCTTGCCGACGGACAGCTCACCGGGCGCCAGCTGGGTCAGCTCGGGCAGGAGGGCCACGGAGACCAGCTTCAGCCGCTCACCCCGGAACTCCGTCCAGGCCCCGGGCGACGGGGTGCAGCCACGGACCACACGGTCCACCCGGAGCGCCGGGGTCCGCCATTCGACCCGGGCGTCCTCCACCGTGATCTTGGGCGCCAGCGAGATGCCCTCGGCGGGCTGCTGCACGGCCTTCAGGGTGCCGTCCTCGATCCCGTCCATCGTGGCGGAGAGCAGCCCCGCTCCCGCGAAGGCGAGCCGGGTCAGCAGATCGCCGCTGGTGTCGGTGGGGCGGACCCGCTCGGTCAGTACGCCGTAGACCGGCCCGGAGTCCAGCCCCTCCTCGATCTGGAAGGTCGCGGCGCCCGTCACCTCGTCCCCGGCGAGGATCGCGTGCTGCACCGGAGCCGCGCCCCGCCAGGCGGGCAACAGGGAGAAGTGGAGATTGACCCAGCCACGGGCGGGGACATCGAGGGCGACCCGGGGCAGCAGCGCCCCGTAGGCGACGACGGGGCAGCAGTCGGGCGCGATCTCGCGCAGCCGGGCCAGGAAGTCCTCGTCCCGGGGCCGCCGTGGCTTGAGCACCTCGATCCCGGCCTCCTCGGCGCGCTGGGCGACCGGGCTGGCCACCAGCCGCCGCCCCCGGCCCGCCGGGGCGTCGGGGCGGGTGATCACGGCGGCGACCTCATGCCGGTCGGAGGCGATCAGGGCGTCCAGGGCGGGTACGGCGACCTCGGGGGTGCCTGCGAAGACGAGCTTCATCGGTGCTGACTGCCTCTCAGGCTGGTGTATGCGGTGACACGCCGGCCCACCCGGTGGGCTGGTCTCCCACCGCGGCCACGCGGCGCTCCAGTCTAGGTCGTGTCTTCGAAATCCCGTCCGTATGCCGTGCCCCGGCCGCCCCGCTCCCGCGCGGCGCACGGCGGGCGTCGCCGCCGTCCCTCCCGCGGACGCCCGGCGGTACGGGAGGTACGACCCGACCGCGGTGACTCTTCCCGAGCCTCGCCCGGGGGGCGCCGTTCCCGGTGCGCTCTCCCCCTGTGCCCGGCGGCACGGAGGCACCCCCACCTGTGCCCGGCGGCACGGAGGCACCCCCCACCCGCGCCCGGCCGCGCGGGGCCCGTGCCGAGCGGCGTCGGGGCACCCACGGCACCAGACCCCGCGGGACTCGCCCCCGGGCGGGCAGCCCTCTTCTCGCGGAGAGACTCCCAGGCCACTTCCCCGGGGGCGTACGGGAGGCACGCGCGCCCTGCCCGTACGCGCCCACGCCCCCGATGCGTGACCACTTCGGCCGCTGGCGCGTTGGTCAAGAGAGATTGACCGAAGCGGGCCGCCAGTGATGCGGCCCGGCCCCTTTTCACCGCTGGTTCGAGAGGCTTCCCAATGGCCGACCACGCAACCCACGACGCCCAAGCGCGGGCGAGTCTGCATCTGTTGGTACGGGACATCGAGCGGGTCCGCCGTCAGGTGGACGCCCTGCGTACGCTCACCGCCCAGTTGGGCAATGTCTACCGCCCGCGACGCACCGGACCCTCCACGGGTTTCGT
Source organism: Streptomyces sp. NPDC057638 (assembly GCF_042800315.1). Classification (NCBI taxonomy): domain Bacteria; kingdom Bacillati; phylum Actinomycetota; class Actinomycetes; order Kitasatosporales; family Streptomycetaceae; genus Streptomyces; species Streptomyces sp. NPDC057638. The sequence continues at coordinate 3,051 of NZ_JBHVHF010000258.1, read as the reverse complement.
CGTCTACGGCAGGGCCCCCGCCCCGACCGTCCGTCTCGCCCAGGAACTGCGTGACAGCGTCGAGACGCTGGTCACGGCCGCCGTGGACTTCGACCGCTCGCTCGGATTCTCCTGGGATGCCGTGGGCTCGGCGCTCGGCGTGACCAAACAGGCGGTGCACCGGCGTTACGGCGCGCGCCGCGCGGCACAGCCCCCGGGCGTACCGGGTGCCCCCGATGTCATCGATCATGTCCCGGACACCACCACACGGACGCTTCCCCCGGGCCTTCCGGCGGTCCCCGCCGCCCGGGCCATGCCGCCGCAGCCCTCCTCCCCGGGCCCGTCGCTGCGCGACGAGCCCCGCCCCAGCCCCTTCCCCAGCCCGCGCAACGGCTGACGCCGCCGCGTCGGCCATCCGGATCCGGTACCGGGTGAGGTGGACGTACGGAGGCGGGGGCGGCCCTCGGTCCCCGCGGCCCGGCAGGTGCCCCTCCCATCAACACCGACAGAAGGGTCCCGGCGGACGGCCGGGGCCCTTCCTCCTGTCCCGTGCCCCGGCGCCCGAAGGCCAGACCGCCGCCCCGGTGGTGTGGCGCGTGGAGCCCGTACCGCCGGTGGCATCGCGCCGGGCCGCCGACGTGCCGCGCGGCCAAGGGGGCGCGCACGAGCGGCGCGGGGAAGGAGGGAAAGGGCGGAAAAGGGCATGGCGGGCGCCGCCGCGTCAGCCGATGTCCAGCGGGTCGATCCTGATCCGGATCTGGCCGCCACCACCACCGCCACCGCCGCCGGCACCGCGCGCCAGCCGGGACGCCTGGGCGGCCTTCAGGGCGGCGGCGAGCGCCGCGCCACTGCCCGGGGGCACCCGCACCAGCGCGCGCTCCCAGACCTCGCCCACCGGGGGGTCTCCCGGTCTGCGGGGCCGGCCCGCCGGAGGAACGGGCAGCGGCACCGGACCAAGCACTTCCGCCTCGGACGGCAGCCGCGCTCCCGCGAGGAAACCCTCGATCGCGTCACGCGGACCGACCACCGACGCCATCCGGGAGACCGGAGGGAAGCCCAGCTCCGCGCGCTCCGCCAGCTCCCTGCGGGCATGACCGGCGGGGTCCCAGCGGACCAGGGCCTGGACCGGCCGGAGCGTCGGTTCGGCGACGACGACCACCGTGCCGCCCTCCGACTGCGGCCGCACCAGCGCCGCCGCGTCCAGCCAGCGGCGCACCGCCTCCTCCCCCGCCCGCAGATCGGGCCGGTTGAGCATCGCCCAGCCGTCCAGCAGCAGGGCGGCCGCGTAACCGCCCTCGGCGACCGGCTCGGCACCGGGAGTGGAGACGACCACGGCGGGACGGTCGGGCACGGCGTCCAGTACGTGGTCGCGCCCCGAGGTCCGCACCGGGACGGCCGGGAAGGCCCGGCCCAGTTCCTCCGCCGTACGCCGGGCGCCGACCACACGGGCCCTCAGCCGGACCCCGCCGCACTCCTGGCAGTGCCAGTCGGCCGCCCCACGGCCGCACCAGCGGCAGGCCAGCTCCCGCTCGTCCGGGGCTTCGAGCGGGCCCGCGCAGTGACGGCACCGTGCCGGGGTGCGGCAGCGCTCACAGGCGAGCCGGGGCACATAGCCGCGCCGGGGCACCTGCACCAGCACCGGCCCGGTTCGCAGCCCGTCCCGGATGGCCCCCCAGGCCAGGCTCGGCAGCCGGGCGGCACGCGCGGCCTCGTCACGGGCCAGTTCCTCGTCCCCCACCGTACGGACCAGGGGCGCGGCGCGGCGGACCTCGTCCCGGTCGGCGGCCAGGGGCAGCGCCCAGCCGCTCTCGACCAGCTGGGCCGCCTCCACCGTGCAGCTCGTGCCGCCGAGGAGGAAGGCGACACCGCCCGCCGGGTCCCCGGCACCCTGGGTGGCGCGGAGTTCGAGGACCTCGCGGACATGGGGGAAGGGCGCGTTGTCATCGCCGTGGCTGGAGTCACCGTCGTCCCAGACGGCGACCAGCCCCAGATCCCGCACGGGCGCGAACATGGCGGCGCGGGTCCCGATCACGGCCCGCACCGAGCCCCGGCGCACCGCGAGCCACTGCCGGTAGCGGCGCTCGGGCCCGGAGTCGGCGGTGAGCAGCGCGTGCTGGCCCTCGCCCAGCAGCGCGGTCAGGGCGGCGTCGAGCCGCGCGGCGCGCCGCCCGTCCGGCACGACCACGAGCGCGCCGCGCCCGGAGGCGAGGGTGGCGGCGACCGCGCGGGCCAGCTCGTCCGGCCAGTGCGGTCCGGGGAGCGCCGTCCATACGGCCCGGGGGGCGCCCCCCGAGGCCAGCGCCTCCAGGAAGGCCACCCCCCGCCCGTACCGCCGCCAGGTCGCGGGGTCGGGGGCGGGCGGCGGCGGCAGGGGGTCCGGGGACGGGCGGGACTCCGCCCGTCCGTTGCGCGGCGGAATGGCGAGCTGGAGGACGTCCGCCAGCGATCCGGCGTAGCGGTCGGCGACCGCGCGGGCCAGCGCGAGGGTCTCCGGGCTCAGTACGGGTTCGGGTGAGACGACGTAGGCGAGTGCCGCGAGCGCGCCGCTGTAGTCCGACGAGGCCCGGCGTTCGACAAGGAAGCCGTCGACCAGGCCGCCGCCCTCGCGACGGCCGTCGCGCACCCGGTGCGCCCCGGCGCCGAAGCGGACGCGGACGCGGACGCCGGGCTGGGCGTCGGCGTCCAGCTCCACGGGGACCGCGTAGTCGAAGTACTGGTCGAGGTGGAGCACGCCCTTGTTGACCACGACCCGGGCCACCGGGAGCTCCGGGGCGAGCGCGGCGCCGCGCCAGGTGCGGGGCTTGGCGCGGGGGACCTTCGCCTCGCGCACGCTCTCGCGTATGAGCGCCAGCTGCTCCGGCCGCGCGCCGGGCGGGGAGCCGGGGGGCCGTGCGCCGGGCGGGGAGCCGGGGGGCCGCTCATCGTCGCTGCTCACGGCTTCATTCCTACCAGAGCCCAGTGACACTGCCAGGGCCGGCGCCCGCGCCCCTGCGTCGCCGGGTGCCGCACCGGCCGCTCCCCCCGCCGAGGGATCCGTGCCGGAGGGGGGGGACACGCCGGACGGCTCCGGCC
>NZ_JBHVHF010000257.1:0-11798 GCF_042800315.1 Streptomyces sp. NPDC057638 | reverse complement strand
AGGCACGAGGGTGCGGGGCCCGGCGGCCGATGCGGTGTGTGAGGGCGCTGGTTCCCCGAAGAAGCCGACGGTGCCGGGGAGCGGGGGCCGTCGGGCAGGCCGACCGGTCCGGCCGTGGACGTCCTGGCCGATGATCCGGTGGTACGGCGGGAGCGCCTTGGCCCCGGCCGTCCGCGCCCGCCAGCGCCCCGTGCCCTCGATGACGTCCCGGTGAGTGGGTGAACAGCGTCCCCGAGGGGCGCGCCCACGACCTCGCCGACAAGCGAACGGACCCACGGAGGGGGAGAACGGGACAGAGCGGCTCCGATGGCCGGAAGAATCCCCACGCGCCGCGCCGAACCGCGCCGGTACGGTCGGGCGATGGACGATCAGGACGGCTACTTCGGAGAGCGTGTCGCGGCGGCCTACGACACCTCGTCAGGGGACATGTTCGAGCCGGGCGTCATCGAGGAGACGGTCGGCTTCCTGGCCCCGCTGGCCGGTGGCGGCTGGGCCCTTGAACTGGGCATCGGGACGGGACGCGTCGCGTTGCCGCTGGCGCGGCAGGGGGTGCGGGTCCACGGCATCGACCTGTCACGGGCGATGGTGACCCGACTGCGGGCCAAGCCGGGCGGTGACGGGATCGGCGTCACGATCGGGGACTTCGCGACGACGAGGGTCGACGGGACCTTCTCCGTCGTGTATCTGCTCTACAACACGATCATGAATCTGACGACCCAGGCGGAACAGGTGGCCTGTTTCCGGAACGCGGCGGCCCATCTGGAGCCCGGGGGGTGCTTCGTCATCGAGGTCATGATCCCCGAACTGCGCAGGCTCCCGGCCGGGCAGAACATCGTGCCCTACCACGCGGGTCCGACCGGATGGGCCTTCGACATCTACGACGTCGCCACCCAGGCGACGAGTTCGAACTACATCGAGGTCGTCGACGGCCGCGGCGAGTACCGGTCGATTCCCTTCCGGTACGTCTGGCCGTCAGAACTCGACCTGATGGCCCAGCTCGCCGGGTTGCGGCCGCGCGAGCGGTGGGACGGATGGACCCGGGAGCCGTTCACCAGCGAGAGCCGTCGGCATGTCTCGGTCTGGGAGAAGCCCACCGCGTAGACCCGCTGTCCACGGCCGGGGGCGATGCGCGAACGCCACCGCCCCCGGCCCCGCCGGGCGGGATCGGGGGCAGCGGGCAGCGGCCGTCGTGCGTCAGCCGAGCTTCTTGACCTGGGTGTCGATGAGCTGCTTCGGGAACTCGGCCGTGCCGCCCAGGCTCATCGCGTAGAAGGTGGCCAGGGTGGTGCCCTTGCGGACCGCCACCACATGCATCTGACCCGGCTGGCCGCCCATGTCGGCGTGGACGGTGAAGGCCGCGGACTCGTCGCCGCCCGTGTAGGAACCGTTGGTGATCTTGGTGAACGGCATCTTGTCCGCACCGGCGTTGAGGGTGAAGCCCCCGGCGCAGTCGGCGCCCGCCTTCTTCACCGCGGCGAACTGCTCGCTCGCGCCCTTGCCGTCGTAGCTGGCCAGGGTGGTGGAGGTGACCGTGGCCTTGAGGGCATTCACACCCGCCAGCGCCTTCTCCTCCGCGGTGGCGTCCTTCGCCGGGTCCGCCCCGATGGGCACGGCCTTACGGGTCACGGTGGCCGCGGGCTCACCCACGCCCCGCAGCGCCAGCGCCCCCACCAGGGGCCCGCACTCCGGCTTGTCGGCCTTGGCGGACTTCCCCGCGTTCATGTCGGCCAGGGAGGCGTTGCTGATCAGGTGGCGCGGCAGATCGGCCTTGGTGACGACCAGCTTCTCCAGCTCGGGCTGGGTGAGGGCCTTGGCCGCCGGGTCGGCGTGACCCTCGTGACCCTCGTGGCCCTCCTGCGACGGCTGGGCCGCGTCAACCTTCTTCTCGTCCTTCTTCTCGTCCGAGGAGTCCGAGCCGCCACAGGCGCTCAACAGCACCGCCAGCGAGAGCGCGGAGGCGACAGCGGCGGCGCGGCGGACGGGGGCGTGGCGGACGGAGGTACGGCGCATCTGAGGTGTCTCTCTCTGGATCGTGGAACCGGCGCGTCGTACGTCACCGCACCGCCGTCGAGCCCGGGGGCCGTAGGGGCCCCCGGGCAGGGCGGTGCGCGGCCCCGCGCCGGACGGGTCGATGACCTTTCACGGCGGCGGCACGTCGTACGCGGATCCGAATCTACGTGTCCCGCGCCGCCGTTGATCCTCTTTTGGCGTGCGCACGGCGATCGTGACGACCACGCAACCGCAGGTCCGCCCGATCGAGACCATCGCGCGTACAACCCTGGGGCCACCGCGACCTCCCGGCCGCCTTATGGCCGGTTCCGATCGGTCGGCGGGGGGTCAGAGGACCGATTCTCCGGGCCATCGACGGCAGCGCCTGGGGCGGGCGGCGCGATCAGCTTCCTCAGCTCGGCACAGTAGGGGGCGCGCCGGAAGCGGAACGGTCCTAAGCCGTGGTACCCGTCGCGGGCGAGGTCCGCCCGCTCGGTGGTCTGCCAGGCGAGATCCCGCCAGATGACGGCGTCCCCGTCCCGTTCGGCGGCCACCGTCACCATCCCGCACTCCAGCGACTGGCACTCGGAACAGCCGTAGAGGATCCGGCGTTCGCCGTCCAGCGGCGCCGGAGTCTCCAGCAGCAGCGCGCCGAGCCAGGCGGGCAGGATGACCGGGGGCACGTCGGCGGCCAGCGGAGACACCCCGTCAAACGCGCTGAACGCGCCGGAGCAGCCGGACTCGCCCCACTCGCAGAGCCGCGACAGCAGCGGGATCCCGCCCACGATGAAATCGAACCGGTCCCGGGGCGTCCGCCCGGCGCCGCCGGAGAGGACTCCCCCGTCCGGCGTCACCCGCGCCAGCGCGAAGGTCGTGTACTGCGCAGACATGCCCTGAGTATCCCCGCTGGCCCGGTGCCCCGATCGCGCCGCGGGGCGTTCGCTACCGTCGGCGCATGAGTCTCGACGTCATCGTGGTGGGGGGCGGGGTCAGCGGTCTGGCCACCGCCGTGGTACTGGCCGAACGCGGGCAGCGGGTGCGGGTGTGGAGCGCCGAGGAGGCGGAGCACACCACCTCGGCGGTCGCGGGAGGGCTCTGGTGGCCCTATCGGATCGAGCCGAACAACCTGGTCGGACCGTGGTCGGCACGGACACTCGGGGTGTACGAGTCGCTGGCCGGACGCCCGCGGGAGACGGGGGTTCGGCTGGTGCCGGGCACCGTCGTCGGCGGCACGGTCGCGGAACTCGGCGACTGGGCCGCCTCGGTGACCGGACTGCGTGCCGCGCACGCCGGGGAGTTGCCGCCAGGACACACAAAGGGGGTCCGGGCCCGGGTGCCGCTGGTTGACATGCCGGTCCATCTGGCGTGGCTGCGGCGCCGTCTGGAGGCGGCGGGCGGCACCGTGGAGCGGCGGGCCGTCCACGCGCTCGCCGAGGCCGCGGCCCTGGCGCCGGTGGTGGTGAACTGCACCGGTATCGGGGCGCGCGAGCTGGCGGATGACCCCGGAGTCGTCCCGGTGCGGGGCCAGTTGGTGCTGGTGGAGAACCCGGGTCTGACGGAGTGGCTGGTCCTGCCGGACGACGGCGGGAGCGAGTCGGCGTATCTGCTGCCGCAACCGGGGCGGCTGGTCCTGGGCGGCACGGCCGAGGAGGGCGACTGGCGGCGGGAGGCGGACCCGGCGACGGCCGCCGCGATCGTGGAGCGCTGCGCGCGGGCCGTACCGGAGGTGGCTCGGGCCCGGGTGCTGGGGCACCGGGTGGGGCTGCGGCCGGTCCGTCGCGGCGGGGTCAGGATCGAGGCGGAGCGGATACCGGGCGGAGGGCTGCTGGTGCACAACTACGGGCACGGCGGGGCCGGGGTGACCGTGGCGTGGGGCTGCGCGCACGCCACGGCGGAGCTGGTGCCGTGAGCACCACGGACCGGGGCCGGGACCGGGTGCGCCTCAGCGGCATGGGCCCGGGGCGTGGTGGGCACCTGAGCCGCAGGGACCCGGACGCTGAATGACGCCCTGGGCGTCATGGACCCGGAGGCTCGGTGGGCCTTGAGCGTCACAGGCCCGAGACTTGGTGATCCCCTGGGCGTCATCGACCGGAGACTCACTGGGCCTTGAGCGTCACGGACCCGGGGCCTCGGTACCGAAGGCGGCCCGCAGTTCCTCGTTCAGCGACCGTTGGAACGCCGTCACCAGCGCCTGGACCACCAGGGGCCGGATGTGCTCCGACAGGGACCGCATCGCGTCCACCCGCTCCGGGTCCCACACCTCGTCCCGGAAGAGCCGGGTGAGCTGCTGGGCGGCCGAACGGGTGTGCTCCCCGAGGATCGCGCGGGCCGCCAGGATCGTCTCGTACGCGATCGGCACGTCCAGGAGCTGTGCCCCGAGCCGGAGCAGTCCCGGGTCGACCCGGTAGCGGTCCCCGGACCCGGCCGCCCGCTGGAGGGCGCCCATCGCGGTGAGCCGTGCGATGTCGCCGTCGTCCAGCGGGCGGCCGGTCCGGCGTTCCAGCTCGGGGCGGCCGATCTCCTCCGCCGGGTCCGGTGACCAGGCGGCCACCAGGGCCCGGTGGATGGCGAGGTCCTGCGCGCTGAGGTCACCGGGGAGCCGTTCCAGATAGCGCTCGATGGCGGCGAGGGTCATGCCCTGGTGCTGGAGGTCCTCGATCAGGGCCAGCCGGGAGAGATGGCGCGGTCCGTAACGGCCCACCCGGCGGGGTCCGATGACCGGCGGCGGCAGCAGCCCGCGCGTGCTGTAGAAGCGGACGGTGCGCACGGTCACCCCGGCGCGGGCCGCCAGTTCACCGACGGTGAGTGTCGCGTCCCGCGCTTCCTCGGTGCCGCTCGCCATCACCCGCGCCCCGCCTCCCCTGTCCGCCCCTGCCTGGCCCGCCCGGTCCGGCTCCCCGCCCGGTCCCGGCCCGGGGAGTCCCACAGTATTGCTGTCCCACCCGTGCGGTGAAAGCGCCGGTCGGCCCCGCGAGGAGCCCCACCGGCCCGCGGGCGCGGCCACCTGTGCCCGCGCCGCCGCGCGCTGCCCGACAGGGAGCCCCATCCGTCCGCGGGCGCGGCCGTCCCGGACGCCCCGGTGTTCAGGCCCGCAGATAGGCGAGGACGGCGCGCACCCGGCGGTGGTCGTCCGGTGCCGGGGGAAGGTCCAGCTTCAGCAGGATGTTCGCGATGTGCTTGGCCACCGCCGCCTCGGTGACGACCAGGGCACGGGCCAGCGCCGCGTTGGAGCGGCCCTCGGCCATCAGGCCCAGGACCTCGTGTTCCCGGGGGGTCAGCCGGGAGAGCGGGTCCCGGCGCCGGGCCAGCAGTTGGCGCACCACCTCCGGGCCGACCACCGTGCCGCCGTCCGCGACGCGGGTGAGCGCGGCCATGAACTCCTCGACATCGCCCACCCGGTCCTTGAGGAGATAGCCGACGCCCGTGGCGCGGCGGTCCTCCAGCAGTTCCTCCGCGAAGGTCTGTTCCACGTACTGGCTGAGCCGGACCGGGCCGCCGGTCGCGGTGGCCGGGGGCCGGGAGATCTCCGTCGCGGCGTACGCGGGACGGGCGGACGCCGAGGAGAACCGGCTGGTGTGGGTCTTCTCCGTGCTGCTGGTGGCGATGTCGGCCGGGTACACGGGGATCGCGGTCGCCAACACGCTGATGATGGCGACGGCGGGCCGGGCGGGCGATCTGCGGGTGCTGCGGCGCTCCGGGGCGACCGGGCCCCAGGTGCTGATGATGCTGGGAGTGGAGACGGCGGTGGTCCTGGCGATCGGCACGGTGCTGGGGGTGGTGGCCGCGGTGCCGTCGCTGCTGGGGATCAGGGCGGGGCTGGCGGCGACGCTGGGGGTGCCGGTGGGGCTGGTGGTGCCCTGGGGTGTGGTGCTGGGGGCGCTCGGGGTGACCTCACTGCTGGCACTGGCGGGCACCCTCGTCCCGGCCTGGCGCGCGCTGCGGCGGGGCTGCGGCGCGGGGTGGGGGTGCGCCCCGGGAGCACCCCCACCGGGATCCAGCCGTCGTGCCGCCTGCGCGCCGTCTCACTCCCGCCGTACGGGCGGGGCAGGGCCACGGCGCACCGGCGGGGTACGGTCCCGGCGCGGCCGCCGGGCGGACGGGGCCACGGCGTCCCCCGTGGGCGGGCCCTCCGACCGGGCGGTCCGACCGGCCGTCCGTCGTCGGGGGCGCTCCCGTGCCCGTCGCGAGGTGCGCGCGGGCTCATCCGCGACAGGACGGCGGCGGGCGGACCCCTTGGCGACGGCGCCCGTCACGGACACGGGACGGCGGCGGGCGGACCGCCGCGCACGGCACCGTCCGCCCTGGCCACGGCACCCGCCCACGCCACGGCGCCCGCCCCGGCCAGGGCGGGCGCCAGGGACAGGGCGCGTTCCAGCCGTGGGACGCGGCTCGCTAGTAGACCGCGACCCCGTAGGTGCTCAGGGGCTCCAGTACCGGCTGGTGGATGGCCGATCCCGCCGTCCCCGAGCAGCCCGCGCTGCCCGAGTGGATCCCCAGCGCCACCCCGCCCGCGAAGTGGGCGCCCCCGCTGTCCCCGCCCGCCGAGCAGGCCGTGGTGCGGACCATTCCGTACACGGGGCCGTCGCTGTAGTTGACGGTGACGTTCACGGCGGTGACCCGGCCGCTGGTCACCCGGGTGGTGGAGCCGCTCTTCTGGATGGCCTGACCGACCAGGGCGTTGGCGGCGGAGGTGATGTCCCGGTAGGTGCCGTCGTAGAGGTCGACGGTGCCGGGCGGGTTGGAGCCGTCGGTGTAGCGGATGAGCGCGAAGTCGTCGGTCGGGAACCGGGAGTCCTGCCGGGTCCCGATGGCGGCGCCGCCCGAGGACGCGGCCCAGCTCGCAGAGACGTTTCCGCAATGGCCCGCCGTCAGGAAGTAGCGGTCGGCGCCCTGGGCCACGTTGAAGGCGGCCGAGCAACGGACCCCACCACCGTAGATCGCGTCACCGCCCGCGACCTCCCGCTTGAGCACGCCGGGGATCCGGGCGACCCGCACCGCCGCGCCGAGGCCGTCGGCCACCGACCGCAGCCGGGCCATCTCGCGCTCGTCGACCGATGTGTCGGCCTCCACGGAGACCTGGTTGGACGACGGGTCCACGCCCCAGGAGGTACCGGGGATCTTCGCCCGGTTCTCCAGCACTTTCATGGCGCTCTTGAGCTGGGTGGTGCTGCGCTGGACCAGTTCGGCGCGGGCACCGGAGGCCCGTACCTCGTCGGCCGCGTTGGAGTCGGTGACGGTGACGACGAGTTCACCGGTGACCGGGTCGAGATAGGAACCGGCGGTGTCGTCGCCGCCGAGGATCCCGTCCAGCTTCGCCTGGATGGCGTAGTGGCCGGCCGAGGCGGCGATCCCCGGGCCGGGCGCGGGCACCGGGTCCGGGCCCGACGCCGCGTGGGCGGCGGCGGGGGCGAGGGTGACGGCGGGGAGGGCGAGCAGGGAGGTCAGGAGGATGCGCGCACGGAGCGTGCGTCTCATGGGGGCTTCTCCTTCGCAGTGATGCGTGGGGGTTGAGAAGCAGTCTGAACCGGAGGGAACCGGCCCGTTGTCGACCGTCGGGGTCAAGATGGCATGAGCCTGCCAATCCAACAAGCGCCTTGGGAGGGTGGGTTCCGGTTTCCCTCACGGTTCGTCAGACGAGAGGGCCATCCGGGTGTGCCGCGATTCGCCCGTACCGGTACGGCCAGTGAGGTGAGGCGCCACGACCGTCGGGGGAAGGCGCCCCCGCTCCGCCGCACGCTCCCGGCCCCGGCCCGTCCGGGCTCAGCGCCCGGCGTACCCGAGCACCGGATAGTGGTCGGAGAGGTTGGTGTACGTGTACTCCCTGCCCCAGCTCGACACCTTCCAGGGCGCGCTGGTCTCCTTCACCACCTCGTTGGTCCACCCGGCCGGCCGGGCGTGCCCCGCCCGGTGCAGGACGTAGTCGAGGTCCTCGCTCGGCAGCCCCGGGTAGCGGTCGGCGGTGACCGAGTTCTCCGTGGTGTCGAAGGAGTACGGATGGCCGGTGCGCGCCCCGGCTCCGGCCAGGTCCGCGACGGCCAGCATCGAGGCGTACTCGGGGCTCCGGGAGTCCACATTGAGGTCCCCCGCCACCACCACCTGTTCCGAGGCCGGGATCCGCTTGGCGTCCAGGAAGGCGTCCAGCTCCCGGAACTGGGCGGCCCGCACCCGGGCCGCCTGGCCCGCGGCGCAGCCGGGGTCGGTGGACTGGGCGTGGGTGCCGACCAGATGCACCCGCTCCCCGCCCACCTGGAGCACGGTGTAGACGAACCCCTTGTTGGAGAACCAGTCACCGCCGCAGCCGTCCTTGTAGACGTACTGCTCCTTGCGGACGATCGGCCACGCGCTGAGCACCGTCACCCCGCCGTCCTCCGGCGTGGTCGCGGAGTAGGACCCTCCGGTCGCGTCCCAGCCGCTCCTGCTCCGGCCGAGGACGGGTGTCTGGTGGGGGTAGCGGTCCGCCGCGCGCCGCATCAGGGCGTCGGAGGAGGTGTTGTCGAACGCCTCCTGGAGCACGACGACGTCCTGCCCCTGGAAGAAGGGCGCGCCGGGTATCGCGGCGGCCCGGTGGTCCTGGCCCCAGTTCGGGTAGAGGGTCCGGGCGAAAAGGAACGTGTTGTACGAGAGGACCTTCAGCTCCGGGGTCGTCCCGGCGGCCGCGGCGGACGGCGCCGTACCGGCGAGGAGGGTCGCGGCGAGCGCGGAGGAGAGCAGGGCGGCGGGTACCAGCGGGCGACGGGAGAGACGGGTCGTCGGGGACACGGGGCTCCTTCCGAGGGTGGAGGATCATCACATCAGCCGCGATTACCGTCGGGTAAGGAGTGGGTGCCCACTTTCTTGCGCCCGGGACAACACACCGTGCGCCTCCGCCGGTCCGGTCCCGCGAACCGATAGGGCTGGACCATGGACCAACTCATTCCGCTGGATATCGGCCCGCTGAACCCCAACGGCTGGGAGCTGATCGCCGGTCTCGTCTGCTTCGCCCTGGTCTACTTCCCGCTCGCCTGGTGGATCCTCCCCCGGGTGCGGGCGATCCTCCAGGAGCGCGCCGTGGCCATCCACGGCGTACGGGCCGAGGCCGACGGGCTCCAGACCGAGGCGGACCGGCTCCGCGACGAGCGTGACGCGATCCTCGCCGCCGCCCGCCATGACGCGGCCCATACCCGCCAGCGGGCGTACGAGGAGGGCACGGCCCTCGTCACCGCCGCCCGTGCGGAGGGGGCGCGCGAACGCGAGCGGATCATCGCGGCGGGGGCCGTGGAGATCGAGGCCGAACGCACCGTCGCGGCGGAGGCGCTCCGCGGTGATGTGGACCGCCTGGGCCGGGAGCTGGCCGAACGCGTCCTGGGCGAGCCGCTGAACGGCTGAGCCGCGCGCGGGCCGTGGGCTCCCCGGACTCCGTGCACTCCCTGCGCTCCCCGGCCGGAGCACCGGTAGAGCACCAGTGGGGCCGCCGCGGGGACCGGCCGCGGACACCGCGTCCGCAGACCGTCCCCCGACGGCGTGGATCACGACGGCGAGGGGCCCGACGGCGCGTCAGAGGACCGCGTACGCCGACCGGGTGACGGTCCCCCGGTAGCAGCACCCCGTGTCGGCCCTCTGTTCGCACCGGGGGCCGCGCGGGTACCTTCCGCCCCATGTCGATACGTGTGCGCGGTACCCGACTGACGTACAGATCGCTCGTGACGGCGGCCACCGCCGCCCTGCTGGCCGTCGGAGTCTCCCCCACGGGCGCGCGCGGCGCGCCCGCCGAGGAGAGCACGCCGGTCTACTCCTACCGGGACGCCATCCGCGAGACGGTCTGGGTGGACACCGGGCTCGACGGGGACGGCGACGGGCGGACCGACCGGGTCGCCGCCGACGTGGTCCGGCCCCGGGAGGCGGCCCAGCGGGGAGTGCGGATCCCGGTGATCATGAACGCCAGTCCGTACTTCTCCTGCTGCGGACGGGGGAACGAGTCCCAGCTCAAGACGTACGACGCGAACGGCGCGCCCGTCCAGTTCCCGCTCTACTACGACAACTACTTCGTCCCGCGCGGCTACGCCTATGTCGCCGTCGACCTCACCGGGACCAACCGCTCCGACGGCTGCGCCGACATCGGGGGCGCCTCCGACGTCGCCTCCGCCAAGGCGGTGGTGGACTGGCTCAACGGGCGCGCCCCCGGCTACACCACCCGCACCGGCCCGGTGCGCACCGGGGCCGGGTGGTCCACCGGTGCCACCGGCATGATCGGCAAGAGCTATGACGGCACCATCGCCAACGCCGTCGCCGCGACCGGTGTCGAGGGGCTGCGGACGATCGTGCCCATCGGCGCGATCTCCACCTGGTACGACTACTACTTCGCCCGGGGCGCCCCGCTCTTCGGCTCGGGGCCCGACGGGCTCGCCTCCTACGTCAGCAGCCCGGCCGCCCGTCAGCGCTGTGGCGCGGTCCAGCGGAAGCTGGTCGAGGGAGCCCCGCGCAGCGGCGACCTCACCGCCCTGTGGCAGGAGCGCGACTACGTGCCGGACGCCTCCCGGATCACGGCCAGCGTCTTCGCCGTGCACGGCCTCCAGGACCTCAACGTACGGCCCAAGCACCTCGGCCAGTGGTGGGACGCCCTGGCGGCGGCCGGGGTGGAGCGCAGGCTCTGGCTGACCCAGGCCGGGCATGTCGACCCGTTCGACTTCCGGCGCGCGGCGTGGGTGCGCGCGCTGCACCGCTGGTTCGACCACCATCTCCTCGGTCTCGACAACGGCGTCGACCGCGAGCCCGTCGCCGACGTGGAACGCGCGCCCGACGTCTGGGCGAGCGACCCGTCCTGGCCGCCGTCGGGCACGGCGCCCGTCATCTTCCGGCCGGGGCCGGGCGGCGCGCCCGGCGTGGGCACGCTGTCGCTGACCGCCCCGCCCGCCGGGGCCCGGGAGACCTTCACGGACGACCGCGCCCTCGGTGAGGCCGACTGGGCCGCGCGCGCCGACCAGTCCACGCCCGCCAAGGTCTCCTTCACCACGCCGCCGCTCGGCCGGGCGCTGCGGCTGGCCGGCTCGTCCACGGTCACCGTCACCGCGACCCCGACCACCGCGAGCGCCCATCTCTCGGCGGTCCTGGTCGACCTCGGGCCCGACACCATCCGCGACTACACGGCGCGCGGCGAGGGCATCACCACCCTGACCCAGCGCACCTGCTGGGGCGCGAGCACCAGCGGCGACAGCGCCTGCTTCAAGGAGACCCGCGCCCAGACCAAGGCGGTCGGGTACACCATCGTGAGCCGGGGCTGGGCCGATCTCGGCACCCACGCCTCACCCGCGCAGGGCGAGCCGCTCACCCCCGGCCGGCCGTACCGGATCAGCCTGGACCTGCATGTCACCGACCATGTCGTCCCGGCCGGACACCGGCTGGCGCTGATCGTGGCGGGCACCGACCGCGGGCTGATCGAACCGCCGTCCACCACGCCCACGCTCACCGTGGACCTGGCGGGCAGCTCCGCCCGGCTGCCGGTGGCCGGCGGGGCCGCGGCCGTGGCGCGCGCGCTGGCCACGGCCGGTGCCCGGCCCGCGCCCGGAGCCGTCCCACCGCACACCGGGGTCGGCGCTCCCGACCCGCGCCGCTTCGGCCTCCCCGCCACGGCTGGATCCGCCGCCGCTGACGCGTCCGCCGCAGCTCACGGGCCCGCCGCAGCTCACGGACCCCTCGCCGCTGACGCGTCCGCCGCAGCTCACGGGCCCGCCGCCGCTCACGGACCCCTCGCCACCGGGGCGTCGGTCGTCGACAGCCCCGCCCCCGCCCCGGGAGGAACCCTCCGATGAGCCGTCGTCTGTACGCCCTCGCGG
>NZ_JBHVHF010000256.1:0-11912 GCF_042800315.1 Streptomyces sp. NPDC057638 | reverse complement strand
GCCGTGCTCCACGGCCGCCCGCCCCGAGAAGGCCGGGACGCGGTCAGCCGGTGCCCCGGCGGGGCGCGGCCATCGGTCTCCATCGGTCAACCGGTCGGCCGGTCAGCCGATCTCCCGGTCCAGGAACTCGTACAGGTTCTCCTCGGTCAGCTCGTCCAGGTCGGCGGTGGCGGGCGCGGCCGGGTCCGCGGTGGCGGGACGCGCGGTCACCGGTCCCGACGGTTCGAGAGCGGCGAGCAGGGCCCGCAGCCGGTCGGCGATCTCCGCCGTGTCCCCCGTGTCCCCTGTGTTCACCGCCTCCCCGGAGTCCGCCGCCTCCGTCAGCGCGGACAGGGATCCCGCGAGGGCGTCCAGATGTCCTCGTACGACGGCGGCCGGGTCCTCGGGGGCGAAGAGCAGCCCGTGGAGGTGGTCGGCGAGTTCGGCGGGGTTGGGATGGTCGAAGACGACGGTCGCGGGCAGCGTCAGGCCGGTGGCGGCGGCCAGCCGGTTGCGCAGTTCGATCGCGGTCAGGGAGTCGAATCCCGCGTCGCGGAACGCCTTGTCGGCGCCGGGGCCGTCCGCGGCACCGCCGTCGCGTCCGAGGACCGCGCCCGCCTCGGCGCGGACCAGGTCACGCAGGCGGTCGCGCCGCTGGCCGGCCGGGAGGGCGCTGATGTCGGTGACCCGGGAGCGGCCCGCTCCGGCCGCCGGGGTCCGGGAGACCGGCGGTGCCACGGTCCGGCCGCCGCCGATTCCGGTCAGCAGCGGCGGCAGTTCACCGGCCCGGGCCCGCTCCCTCAGCGTGGACCGGTCGAGCGCCATCGGCACCAGGGCGGGCCGGGTGGCGCCGAGCGCCGCGTCCAGCAGTCGCATGCCCTGCGCCGGGGCGAGCAGCCCGACGCCCGAGCGGGTGAGGCGCCGGGTGTCCCCGGTGTCGAGCCGGGCGGTCATACCGCCGGTGGGTTCCCACATGCCCCAGGCGAGACTGACGGCGGGGTGCCCGGCCGCGCGGCGCCGGGCGGTGAGCGCGTCCAGATACGCGTTGGCGGCGGCGTAGTTGGCCTGTCCGGCGCCGCCGAGGACTCCGGCGGCCGAGGAGAAGACCACGAACGCGGCGAGGTCCAGGCCGCGGGTGAGGGCGTCGAGATGGCCGACGGCGTCCGCCTTGGGCCGCAGCACCCGGTCCAGGCTCGCGTCGTCCAGCTCGGTGACCACCCGGTCGTCCAGGGCGCCCGCCGTGTGGATGACGGCGGTCAGCGGGGCGTCGCCGGGGACTTCGCGCAGGAGGGCGCGGACCTGTTCGCGCTCGGACACGTCGCAGGCCACGATCCGCACCCGCGCTCCGGCCTGCTCCAGCCGCGCCCTGGCCTCGGCCGCGCCGGGCGCCGCCGCGCCGGACCGCGAGGCGAGCAGCACGGAACGGATCCCGTACGCGCTCACCAGGTGCTCCGCCGTCAACGCGCCCAGGGCGCCGGTTCCCCCGGTGACCAGGACCGTTCCGGTGGGGTCGGGGCGGCGCGGCAGGACGAGGACGTTCTTGCCGATGTGCTGGGCGCGGGACATCGCGGTGAAGGCGTCCGCCGCGCGGTGCGCCTCCCAGCGGGTGAGCGGGGGCGGGGTCAGCGCACCCGTGGCGAAGAGGCCGAGGACCTCGGCGAGCATCTCCCCCACCCGCCGGGGTCCCGCGTCGACCAGGTCGAAGGCGTGGTAGCCGGGCGCGGCGGCGCGGATGTCGGTCTTGCCCATCTCCAGGAACCGGCCGCCGTCGCCGAGCAGGCCCAGCGAGGCGTCGACGTACTCCCCGGTCAGGGCGTTGAGGACGACGTCGACGGCGGGGAAGCGGCGGGCGAAGTCGAGGGTGCGGGAGTCGGCGATATGGTCGTCGGGCAGCCCCTGGGCGCGCAGGACGTGCTGTTTGCCCTCGCTGGCGGTGGCGAAGACCTCCGCTCCCAGATGCCGGGCGAGCTGGACGGCGGCGGTGCCGACGCCTCCGGTCGCCGCGTGCACGAGCAGCCGCTCGCCGGGCCGTATCCGGGCGAGGTCGACCAGACCGTAGTAGGCGGTGAGATAGACCACGGGTACGGCGGCGGCCGCCGCGAAGCTCCACTCCCGCGGCATCCGCGCGACCATCCGGGCGTCGGTCACGGCGTACGGGCCGAAGCTGTGCGGGAACAGGCCCAGTACCCGGTCGCCGGGGCTGAGGTGCTCCACCCCGGGGCCGACATCGACGACCACGCCCGCGGCCTCACTGCCGAGGGCCGGCTCCCCCGGGTACATCCCGAGGGCCATCAGGACGTCCTTGAAGTTGAGCCCGGCGGCCCTCACCTCGATCCTGACCTGGCCCTCCCCGGCGGGCCCGGCCGCCTCGGGGCGGGGTGCCGGGGCGATCCCGTCGGCGGTGCCCGTGCCGGTCACCGCCAGCGCCCACGGGTCGCCCCCGTGGGTGTGATCGGCCCGCTCGGTGTGCCGGACCAGTCGCGGAACGGTGAACCCGTCTCCTCGTACGGCCAGTTCCGGTTCGCCCGCCGCCAGCGCGGCACCGACCGCGGCGGGAAGACGCGCCAGGTCGGCGGAGTCACCGAGGGCGGCCAGGACGATCCGGCCGGGGTGTTCCGTCTGGGCGCTGCGCACCAGACCGTGGACGGCGGCGGCGGCCGGGGAGTCCTCCTCGGTGACCACGGCGAGCCGGGTCTCCTGCCAGCGGGGGTCGGTGAGGAGGGTACGGAGGACACCGATGGTCCGGGAGAGGACGGTACGGGCCCGGCCGGGCTGGTCGGGACCGGGGGCATCGGCGGGATCGGGGGCATCGGCGGCGGTATCGGCCGGGATCCTGAGGGTGAGCCAGGGGGTGACCCGTGCGGGCAGCGCCTCGGCGTCCTCGATCACCGGGCCCGTGTCGACCGGTGTCCCGCCCGGGGGCAGGGCATGCCAGTCCACCGCGTACAGGTCGTCCGGCCCCTGGGTGAGTGCGGCCGGCCGGCTGACCAGGGCGCCCAGGGTGAGGACCGGGGCGCCCTCGGTGTCGGTGACCGTGAGCGAGGCGCCGCCGCCGTCGCCGGGCGCCATCCGCACCCGTACCCGGGACGGCTGGTGGGCGTGGACCTGGAGCCGGGTCCAGGCGAAGGGCAGGGTCACGCCCTCCCCGGAGGTGGCGAGGGTGCCGGGGTGCAGCATCGCGTCGAGCAGGGCCGGGTGGACGGTGAAGCCCGACGGGTCGGCGGTCTCGTCCAGTTCCACCTCGGCGAAGAGTTCGTCACCGCGCCGCCAGGCCGCGCGCAGGCCACGGAAGGCGGGGCCGTAGCCGTAGCCGGTGTCCGCGAGGTCCTCGTAGAACCCGTCCAGCGGTACGGGGAGGGCGTGGGCCGGTGGCCACTCCGGCAGTGTCGCGCCGTCGGCCGTGGCCGCGCTGACCGTGCCGGTGGCGTACCGGGTCCACTCGCCGTCCTCCGTCCGCCCGTGGACGTTCACTCCGCGCCGGCCCGTGTCATCGGCCGCGCCGACCGCGACGCGTATCCGCAGGGCGCCGGAGTCGGTCAGCCGGGCGGGCGCCTCCAGGACCAGTTCCTCCAGTACGGGAGCGCCGGTCCGCTCGCCCGCGTGCAGGGCGAGTTCGGCGAGGGCCGCGCCGGGGACGAGGACGCTGCCCGCGATCGTGTGGTCGGCCAGCCAGGGGTGATGGGCGACGGAGAGCCGCCCGGTCAGCACGGTCCCGTCCCCGTCCGGGCTCTCGACCACCGCGCGCAGCACCGGGTGCGTGGACGGGGTCAGCCCGAATACGCTGACGGCGCTGACGTCCTCGGCGGGGGTGCCGGAGGCGAGCCAGTAGCGGCGGTGCTGGAAGGCGGTGGTCGGTACCTTCACGGCCGGGACGTCGGGGGTGAGGGCGGTCCAGTCGACGTCGGCGCCCCGGGCCCAGACCTCGCCGACAGCCGTCAGCGCGGTACGGACCTCGGGACGGTTACGGCGGGTCAGCGCGAACGCGTCCACGCCCAGGGCACCGGCGAGGCTGGTCAGCACACCGCCGGGACCCAGCTCCAGCACCGTTCCCACGTTCAGATTCGCGACGGCGTCGGCGAAACGGACCGTGGCACGGACCTGGTTCACCCAGTACTCCGGCGAGCAGGCGTCCTCATCGGAGAGACGCTCACCCGTGACCGTGGAGACCAGCGGGATCGTGGGAGGCGAGAACACCAGCCCCTCAGCCACCCGGCGGAACTCCGCCAGCATCGGCTCCATCAACGGCGAATGGAACGCGTGACTGACCTCCAGCCGGCGCCCCTCCACACCCAGCCGCGACACCAGCTCATCGACCGCGTCCGCCGCACCGGACAGCACGAGTGACGACGGACCATTCACCGCCGCCACCGCCACCCCGTCCGTGAGCAACGGCAACACGTCGGCCTCCGACGCGTTCACCGACACCATCACCCCACCCGAAGGCAGCGCCTGCATCAAACGCCCCCGCGCCGCCACCAACCGCACCGCATCCGCCAGTGTCAGCACACCCGCCACATGCGCCGCCGCCAACTCCCCCACCGAATGACCCACCACGACCTTGGGCCGCACCCCCCACGACGCCAGCAACACGGCCATCGCCACCTCCACCGCGAACAACCCCGCCTGAGCAAACACCGTCTCCCGCAAAGCCTCTTCGTCCCCGAACACCACCTCCCGCACCGAACACCCCGTCAACTCACCGTCCAGCAACCCACACACCTCATCAAACGCCCCCGCGAACACCGGAAACGCCTCATACAACTCCCGGCCCATCCCCACCCGCTGAGCACCCTGACCCGCGAACAACCACCCCACACCACCCTCACCAGCCACCACCGACGACACCACCAACGACCCCAACCCCTCAACCGCCTCACCAACACCACCAGCAACCACCACCCCACGCCACTCCCACGCGGTCCTGCCCGACACCAATCCGCGCGCGGTGCCGTGCAGGTCGGCGCCCCGCTCCAGATGGCTGGCCAGACGCTCGGCCTGGGCCCTCAGTCCCTCCGGGCTACGGCCGGAGACGATCAGCGGTACCAGGCCGGTCGGTGCGGGAGTGGCGGGCACGGGCAGGCGCGTCGGCGCCTCCTCGATCACGACATGGGCGTTGGTGCCCGAGACGCCGAACGACGACACACCGGCCCGGCGCGGACGGCCGTTCGCCTCCCACGGCACGGCCTCCATCAGCAGCTCCACCCGGCCGGAGTCCCACTCCACCTTCTCCGACGGACGGTCCACATGCAGGGTGCGGGGCAGCACCCCGTGTCGCAGCGCCAGAATCATCTTGATGACACCGGTCACCCCGGCCGCCGCCTGAGCATGACCGATGTTGGACTTCACCGACCCCAGCCGGAGCGGCTCCGACCGGCCCTGCCCATAGGTCGCCAGCAGGGCCTCCGCCTCGATCGGGTCGCCCAGTTCGGTTCCGGTGCCATGGGCCTCGACCGCGTCGACCTCGGACGCCGAGAGCCCCGCGCTGGCCAGGGCCTGCCGGATCACCCGCTGCTGTGCCGGGCCGTTGGGCGCGGTCAGGCCGTTGGAGGCGCCGTCCTGGTTGACGGCCGAGCCCCGGACGATGGCCAGGACCTCACGGCCCTCCCGTACCGCGTCCGACAGCCGCTGGAGGACGAGCACACCGACGCCCTCGGCCCACCCCGTACCGTCCGCGCCCGCCGCGAACGACTTGCAGCGGCCGTCGGGGGAGAGTCCGCGCTGCCGCGAGAACTCCACGAAACCGGCGGGTGTCGACATGACGGTCGCGCCTCCGGCGAGCGCCATCGAGCACTCGCCCGAGCGGATGGCCTGGGCCGCCAGATGCAGGGCGACCAGCGACGACGAGCACGCCGTGTCGATCGTCACCGCCGGGCCCTGGGCACCGAGCACATAGGAGACACGTCCGGCGGCGACGCTCGCGGCGGTGCCGGTGCCGAGGAGCCCTTCGAGGCCCTCGGGCTGGGTACCGGTCGCGTAGTCGTGGTACATCAGGCCGGTGAAGACGCCGACCTGCTGGCCACGCAGGGACAGCGGGTCGATCCCGGCGCCTTCCAGGGCCTCCCAGGAGGTCTCCAGCAGCAGCCGCTGCTGCGGATCCATCGCCAGCGCCTCACGCGGCGAGATGCCGAAGAAGTCGGCGTCGAAGAGGCCCGCGTCATGCAGGAAGCCACCATGGCGGGTGTATGTCGTCCCGAGAGTGTCCGGGTCGGGGTGGTAGAGCCGCTCCAGATCCCAGCCACGGTCCACCGGGAAACCGGACACCGCGTCCCGGCCCTCGGCGAGCAACCGCCAGAAACCCTCCGGGTCGCTCACCCCACCCGGCAGCCGCAGCCCCATACCGACGATGGCCACGGGGTCGTCCGTGACGGCGGCCGTGGTGGACACCGTGGCGGGGGCGGGAGCGTCGGCCGTGGTGCCGGAGAGACGGGTGTCCAGATACTCCGCCAGGGCGGTCGCGTCGGGCCGGTCGAAGACCAGGGTCGCCGGGAGCCTGAGCCCGGTCGCGGCGCTGAGGCGGTTGCGCAGCTCCACCGAGGTGAGCGAGTCGAGCCCCAGTTCCTGGAAGGCGCGACGGGGTGCGACACCGGAGACCGGGAGGGCGAGCGCCGCGGCGGCCTCGCGCCGGACCAGGTCGACCAGGCGTTCCCGGCGGTCGTCGCCCGCGCCGAGGGCGGTGAGCGCGCCGCCGGAGGAGGGCGCGGCGGGGGCGGTGATCGCGCGGCGGACGGGCCCCGCGATATCGCGCAGCAGCGCGGGCAGCCGCCCTTCGGTGGCGAGCGCGCGGAGCGCGGGGACATCGAAGGCGATCGGTACCAGCAGGGCCTCGGACCGGTTCAGCGCCGCGTCGAAGAGACCGGTGCCGTCGGTGGCGCGGAGCGCGGTGACGCCCTTGCCCTGGGTGGCCCGCGCGTCCAGATGGGCGGTCATCCCGCTCGGCGGGGCCCACAGCCCCCAGGCCAGGGACCAGGACGGGTGGCCGGAGGCGCGGCGGCGGGCGACGACGGCGTCGGCGTAGGCGTTGGCCGCCGCGTAGTTGGCCTGTCCGGCGCTGCCGAGGACACCGGCCGCCGAGGAGAAGACCACGAAGGCACGGACACGGGGGTCGCGGGTGAGGTCGTCCAGATGGGCGAGGGCGTCGGCCTTGGGCCGCAGGACCGTGTCGATCCGGCCGGGGTTCTGGGCGCCGAGCGTGGCGTCGTCCAGGGCCCCGGCGGTGTGGACGACACCGGTGGGCGCGGTGGCCGCGAGCAGTGCGCCCACCGCGTCCCGGTCCGTGACGTCACAGGCGACCAGCTCGACGGTCGCGCCCGTGGACTCCTCCAGCCGGGCCTTCAGCGGCCCGGCGCCGGGCGCGTCGGGGCCCCGGCGCGAGACGAGCACGAGGTGGCGTACGCCGTGGCGGGTCGCCAGGTGTTCGGCGATGAGGGCGCCCAGGGTGCCGGTGCCTCCGGTGACGAGCACGGTGGCGCCCCAGTCGGGGCCCGTCCCGGCGGATTCCGTTCCCGCGGATTCCGTTCCGGTGGATTCCGTTCCGGTGGATTCCGTTCCGGCGGCGGGCTCCTGTGTGCCGACAGCGGGCTCCGGTGTGCCGACCCGGCGCAGACGGGGTACGTGGAACCGCCCGTCGCGCAGGGCGAGCCGCCACTCGTCGGCGGCCACCGCCCACCCGGCGATCCGCGCGATCTCCGGGGCCGCGGCGATCTCGGGAGTCTCCGGCGCCGGGGCGGCCTCGATGAGCAGGAAGCGTCCGGGGTGCTCGGACTGGGCGCTGCCGACCAGGCCCCAGACAGCGGCCGCGACCGGGTCCGTGAGGGGCCCGGTGACCACGGCGAGCCGGGTCTCCTGCCAGCGCGGTTCGGCCGTCAGGCGCTGGAGTACGGAGAGGACGTCGGCGAGCACCACCCGCGCCCGGTCCGGCTCGGCCAGCTCCCGGGGGCCGTCCGGCACCCGCAGCAGCAGCCAGGGCGCGGGCTCGGCCCGGTCCAGCTCCCCGGCGTCCACGATCACGGCCATGGCGGTGACGGCGGCGGGGCGGGACACGGCGGAGGTGCCGGGTCCGGGTACGGCGACAGCGGAGGCAGCGGGCGCGGCGACGGCAGTGGATCCAGGCGCGGCCGCGGGCGTGAACCCCGCCTCCGTCCACTCACGTGTGTATACCTCGCCCCGGCCACGGGTCGGTTCGGTGGTGGCGGGCAGCGGCCTGGTGACGAGGGAGCCCAGGGTGAGGACGGGTGCTCCGGCGGTGTCGGTGACCTCCAGCCGGACGCCGTCGCCGGGTTCCCGGCTCAGTCGTACGCGTACCGAACGCGCGCCGGAGGCATGGACGGCCACACCGTTCCACGCGAAGGGCAGGGCCACCGCGCCGTCCTCGCTCCAAACGGTGGCGGGGTGCAGGGTGGCGTCGAGGAGCGCGGGGTGGAGCGCGTACCCGGCGGGATCGAGACCGTCGGGGAGTTCGGCCTCGGCGAGGAGGTCCGTGCCGTGGCGCCAGATCGCGCGGACGCCCTGGAGGGCGGGGCCGAAGCGGTATCCGGCCGCGGCGAGGCCCCCGTAGAACTCCGAGGTGTCCAGGCGTTCCGCCCCGGCGGGTGGCCAGGGTGCCGGTTCGGTACGGGGCCCGGCGCTGGTGGCGGGGGTGAGGGTGCCGGTCGCGTGCCGGGTCCAGTGCGGGTCGTGCCCACCCTGGGAGTGGAGGGTGACGGGCCGTCGGCCGTCGGCGTCCTGGGCGCCGACGACCACGCGCACCGGGAGGGCCGTGTCGCCGTCGAGGACCAGGGGTGTCTCGATGAGGAGTTCCTCGATGACCGGCGTCCCGGTACGGTCACCC
This sequence comes from Streptomyces sp. NPDC057638, assembly GCF_042800315.1. Lineage (NCBI taxonomy): Bacteria > Bacillati > Actinomycetota > Actinomycetes > Kitasatosporales > Streptomycetaceae > Streptomyces > Streptomyces sp. NPDC057638. The sequence goes on along the minus strand of NZ_JBHVHF010000256.1, from coordinate 3,106 downwards.
CCCTGTACCGCCAGCTCCACCAGCGCCGCACCCGGAACCACCACCCGACCCGCCACCTGATGATCCACCAACCACGGCTGAAGACCCACCGACACCCGACCCGTCAACACCACCCCACCCGACACCGGATCCTCCACCACCGCACCCACCACCGGATGCACCACACCCACCTGCCCCACACCCGACACATCCCCACGCCCCCGCACCAACCAGAACCGCTCCCGCTCAAACACCGTCGGCGGAACCGGCTCAGGCCGCACCTCCGGCACCACAGCCGACCAGTCGACCTGACCACCCTGGACGAAGAGTTCGGCCACGGAACGCACGAACCGGTCACGCCCGCCGTCGCCGCGCCGCAGCGAACCCACCGCCACCGCGTCCGGGGCCGTCGCACCGATCGCCGCCGTCAGCACGGGGTCGGCGCTGGACTCCACGAAGAGCCCGAAGCCCTCGGCGCTGAGCGCGGCGACGGCGTCGGCGAACCGCACCCGGCCCGGCAGATTCCGTCCCCAGTACACGGCGTCCGGCGCGGTCTCCCGCCATGCCAGATCGGCCGACGAGAACCACGGCACCTCCGGCACCCGCCCGGCCACCCCGGCGGCCCAGCCCGCGATGGCGTCGGCGTCCCCGCTCAGAGTGGTGAACCCGGCCGCGTCCACCAGCGGCAGCGCCCCCGCCACACAGGCCGCGGCGATCTCTCCCGGCCCATGCCCCACGACCGCGTCCGGGCGCAGCCCGTACGACTCCCACAGGGCGGCCAGCGACACCGCCACCGCGAAGGTGACCGACCGCTCCACCCGATCGGGCTCCGGCGCCCCGGCGGCCCCGAAGACCACGTCCCGCAGCGACCAGTCGGCATGGTGGGAGAGCGCGGTGGCGCACTCCTCCATCCGGGCCGCGAACACCGGCTCGGCGTCCCACAGTTCCCGGCCCATCCCGGGCCAGACCGCGCTCGCGCCGGGGAGGACGAGCACCGTCCGCCCGGGGTGGTCGGCGGCGCCGGTGTGGAGGTGGCCGGGGGCCGGGCAGCCGTCGGCGAGGTCCCGCAGCCGGGCCGCCGCCTGGGCGGTGTCCCCGGCGAGGACGACGGCGCGGTGTTCCCGTACGGTACGCGCGGTCGCCAGCGACCGGGCCACTCCCGCCAGCGACGGGGTGGCGGCGTCCAGATGGTCCGCGAGCCGGGCCGCCTGGGCCGCCAGCGCCCCGGGGCTCCGCCCCGACACCACCAGGGGCAGCTCACCGATGAGATCGGGAGCCGACGGGAGGGCGGCCGGGGCGGGCGGTTCCTCCACGATGAGATGGGCGTTGGTGCCGGACATGCCGAAGGAGGACACACCGGCCCGCCGGGGACGGCCGTTGGCCTCCCACGGAACGGCCTCGGTCAGCAGTTCCACCCGGCCGGAGGTCCAGTCGACCTTCCGCGACGGGTGTTCGGCGTGCAGGGTGCGGGGCAGGACGCCATGGCGCAGCGCCAGCACCATCTTGATGACACCGGTCACCCCGGCCGCCGCCTGGGTGTGGCCGATGTTGGACTTCACCGACCCCAGCCGGAGCGGCTCCGCCCGGTCCTGGCCGTAGGTGGCGAGCAGCGCCTCGGCCTCGATGGGGTCGCCGAGTTCGGTTCCGGTGCCATGCGCCTCGACCGCGTCGACCTCGGACGCCGAGAGCCCCGCGGTGGCCAGGGCCTGCCGGATCACCTTCCGCTGGGCGGGGCCGTTGGGCGCGGTCAGGCCGTTGGAGGCGCCGTCCTGGTTGACGGCCGAGCCCCGGATGACCGCGAGGACCTCGTGTCCCTCGCGTACCGCGTCCGACAGCCGCTGGAGCACGAGGACACCGACGCCCTCGGCCCATCCCGTACCGTCCGCGCCCTCCGCGAACGACTTGCAGCGGCCGTCCGCCGACAGCCCGCCCTGGCGGGAGAACTCCACGAAACCGGTCGGGGTGGCCATCACCGTGACCCCGCAGGCCAGTGCCATGGCGCACTCGCCGGAGCGGATGGCCTGGGCCGCCAGATGCAGGGCGACCAGCGACGACGAGCACGCCGTGTCGATCGTCACCGCCGGGCCCTGGGCACCGAGGACATAGGAGAGCCGTCCGGAGAGCACACTCGCCGAGGTACCGGTCAGCAGATAGCCCTCGGACCCGGCGGTGGCGCCGTCCGCGTCCATCCCGTACGCCTGCATCGCGCCGCCGACGAAGACCCCGGTGTCGGTGCCGCGTACGGCGGCGGGGTTGACGCCCGCGCGCTCCAGGGCCTCCCAGGAGGTCTCCAGCAGCAGCCGCTGCTGCGGATCCATCGCCAGCGCCTCACGCGGCGAGATCCCGAAGAACCCCGCGTCGAACAGCGCCGCGTCCGTCAGGAACCCACCGCGCCGGGTGGTGGCGGCGGTCTCCGGGTCCCAGCCACGGTCGGCGGGGAACGCGGTGATCGCGTCCGTACCGTCCCTCAGCAGCCGCCAGAACTCCTCGGGGGAACCCACCCCGCCGGGCAGCCGTACGCCCATGCCCACGATCACCACCGGATCGTCCGCGCCACCCACGGCCGGGGCGGCGGGGGCGATGGGCACGGGTGCGGTGGTCACGGCGCCGGACAGCTCACCGTCGAGATGGCGGGCGAGGGTGAGCGCGTCGGGGTGGTCGAAGGCGACCGTCGCGGCGAGAGTGAGACCGGTGGCGGAGCCGAGCCGTCCGCGCAGTTCGAGGGAGGTCAGGGAGTCGAACCCGGCGTCGCGGAAGGCGCGGCCCGGCTCGATCTCCTCGCCCCGCGGCAGCCCCAGCACCGTCGCGGCCTCACGGCGGACCAGTTCGGTCAGATAGGCCACCCGCCGGTCGGTGTCGAGCGGTGCGAGCCGGGCGGCGAGCGCGGTCTCGGCGTGCGGGGTGTCCACCGCCGTACGGGCCGGGGTGTCCGCCGTGGCCAGGGCCGCGAGCAGGGGGCTGGGCCGGGCCGCCGTGAAGAGCGGCACGAACCGCCGCCAGTCCACCCGGGCGACGACGGCGGACGCCGCGTCGCCGCGCAGGACCTCCCGGAGGGCGGCGAGCGCCTTTCCCGGCTCCATCGTCAGGATCGCGCGGCGGCGCAACTCGGCCTCGGTGTCACCGGTGG
>NZ_JBHVHF010000255.1:0-11923 GCF_042800315.1 Streptomyces sp. NPDC057638 | reverse complement strand
ACGTACTCGGGAAATCCCGACAACGCTGGGGGTACTCCCCCAGGCTCCGCCCGGGGGCACCCCCACCCGTGCCCGCAGGGCACAGGGGGAGAGTGGGCGTGCCGGGCGTCGCGGGCCAGACGGGATTTGTCAGACACGGCCTAGAGGCGCTTGAGGACGGCCTGCTTGGCCGTGCTGAACTCCTCGGCGGTGAGTATCCCGGCCTGGTGCAGTTCGCCCAGCTCCCGCAGCCGACGCAGCAGCACGTCGTGATCATCGGGGGCGCCCCCGCTGCCCCCGGCGGTTCCCTGGCCGGAGGTGAGGGCGGGCGCGGGGCGGGCCGGGGCGTTGGGGTGCGGCATCCGGGCCACGACCGCTGCCGCGACCAGCGCCATCAGGGAGTCCTTGCGGAAGCCCCACAACTCCACCGCGTACGGGTCGTACTTCGGCTTGGCGGTGTTGGCCAGATGCGCGGCGGTGAAGCGCAGATAGCCGTTGTCCAGGCCGGAGGAGGGGTGCCACTCGACCGCCCGGACCGCCTCCAGCGGCAGCGTCCGGTCCCCGCCCGACGACTTGGACTCCTCGGTCTTCCAGTTCCAGGAGAGCTTGATCTGCTCACCGTCGAACGAGACCGTGCCGTCGCCCGCGCTGGCGGTGATCGGGATGTCCGGGCCGCTGAGGAGATAGCGGTCGACGGGTTCGCCGGGGATCTGGTCCAGCAGCAGCGCGTTGCGCACCTCCTCCACGACGTACTCCGCGACCCCGGAGCGGTCGCTCTCGACGGAGAGCAGATACGGATCGGCGCCGTCCGAGAGCTTGCCCCCGGCGATCTGGAGCAGCGGGTCGGCGCCACCGCGCAGCCGCAGTCGCAGCCGTCCGGACTTCTTGCGCCCCGGTTCGAAGGAGACCCCCGCTATGGCCTCCAGCGGGACGGTGACCTCACCGAGCGCCTTGCGGAGCGGGCTCAGGTTCTTGTCGGCCCCGGGGACGATGCGCACCACTTCGCCGTCGAAGACCCAGGTGCCGTCTTTCTGGATGATTTCCGCCATGCTCGGATTCTTTCATCCGTCAGATGGCGGAGGGGGCTCGTCCCACGGCCCGCGACGGGCGCCACGGCGCACGCCCGTACCCGGCGGCGCGCTGGTCAGGGAGGGCGGGTGAGGCGGGGGCGGGCGATTGTCGGAGAAGACGATGGGGCAGGGTTGGTCTGTACCTATGCGGTACGGGTGGGGCAGGGACCCCATCCGGCCATGACACTTCCGGCGAAAGGGCCCGGCCTGTGCGACTGGTAACGCTTCCCCTGATCTTCGGCGCGCTCCTCCTCTCCACCGTGGCCGGGGGCGCCGGCCTCGGCCCCGGGCGCGGCCCCGGGCGCCCCGGTGAGGGCTCCGGTGAGGGCCCTCCCGCCCCGGCCGCCGTCCCCGAATCCGAACCCGAATCCGCATCCGGTTCCGGCGCGGTGCCCCCGCTCGGCCGGGTCATCCCCGCGCCCTCCCTCGTCCAGCCCGCCGATGATGGCCACGCCCTCACCGACGCCACCGTCATCCGCGTCGCCGACTCCGCCGAGGCCCGCGCCATCGGTGAGTCCCTCGCCGCGCTGCTGCGCCCGGCCACCGGCTTCGCCCTCCCCGTCACCGCCGAGGAGGGCGCCGACGGGATCCGGCTCGTGCTCGACCACAGCGCCACCGCGCTCGGCGAGGAGGGCTACCGGCTGGAGTCCGCCCCCGCCGCGCTCACCCTGACCGCGTACCGGGCCGCCGGGCTCTTCCGTTCCGTACAGACCCTGCGTCAGCTGCTGCCGGTGGCGGTGGAGGAGACGGCCGTCCAGGACGGGCCCTGGCCGGTGCCCGGCGGGACGATCGAAGACACCCCGCGCTTCGGCTACCGGGGCGCCATGCTCGACGTCGCGCGCCACTTCTTCGGGGTGGACCACATCAAGCGGTTCATCGACGAGATCGCCCGCTACAAGTTCAACACCCTGCACCTCCACCTCACCGACGACCAGGGGTGGCGGCTGGCCATCGAGTCCTGGCCGAAGCTGGCCGAGCGCGGCGGCGCCACGGCGGTCGGCGGCGGCGAGGGCGGCTACTACACCCAGGAGCAGTACCGCGACATCGTCGCCTACGCGGCCGAGCGCTATATCGAGGTGATCCCCGAGATCGACATGCCGGGGCACACCGCCGCCGCCCTCGCCTCCTACCCCGAACTCACCGCCGACGGCGCCGAGGCCGAGGTGTACACCGGGACCGATGTCGGCTTCAGCTCCCTCGCCGTCCACAAGCCCGTGACCTACGACTTCGTGGACGACGTCCTGCGCGAGGTCGCCGCGCTCACACCCGGCCGCTATCTCCACATCGGCGGCGACGAGGCCGACGCCACCAGCGCGGAGGACTACGCCCTCTTCATGGCCCGCGCCCAGGAGACCGTGGTCAAACTGGACAAGACCGTCATCGCCTGGCACCAGCTCGCGGCGACCGACGCGGTGCCCGGCGCCATCCTCCAGTACTGGGGGTACGACGGCACCAAGGAGCCCGAGCGCGCCCAGGTCGTGGAGGCCGTACGGCGCGGCGCCCGGCTGATCCTCTCCCCGGGCGACCGGGCCTATCTGGACCACAAGTACACCGCCGAGACCGAGCTGGGTCTGGAGTGGGCGGGCCTGGTCGAAGTCGACCAGTCCTACGACTGGGACCCCGGGACCTACCTCGACGGAGTGCCGGAGGAAGCCGTGTACGGGGTGGAGGCGCCCCTGTGGACGGAGACCGTGGTCACCCAGGCCGATCTGGAGTACCTCGTCTTCCCCCGGCTGCCCGGCATCGCGGAACTGGGCTGGTCGGCGGCGGGACGCGACTGGGACGAGTACCGGGTCCGGCTGGCGGGGGAGGCCCGGCGCTGGCGGGCGCGGGGCGTGACGTACTACGCCTCGCCTCTTTTTTAGCGGTTCTTCGCCTCCGGGGCGCTTTAGTCGATGCCTCAGCGCCGACGTGCTCGATCGCTCGTTCCTCACGATCTCCGCGCGACGCCACTGAGGCATCGACGCGCCCCTTCGGCTCAGAACCGACCTCGGGTGGAGCGAGTCCCTACACGGAGCTACTCACCCGCAGAGGCCCCTGGGGTGAGCCGGGGGTGGGGCTCCCCGGGGTGTTCCGGGCAGCGAAAGAGGAGGCGGTGATGTGTGAGGGACCGTTGTCACACATCACCGCCTCCGGTGAGGTAAGGATAGCCTAACCTAAGCGGGTTGTCTCGTGGTGCGGGAGAGGTTCTCCGGGGCTGCTCGTGTTGTCCGCCACTCCCTGCGGGGGCGACCCTGCCCCCCGAACGTGCCCCCGGAGCCCGGCTGCCGTAGTGACGGTCCGTGGGACCGTGACCGTTGTCGACGTACGAAGAACCCACACCCCCGGTTCTCACCGTAGGAGCTTCGCCACCGGATCACCCCAAGGACCTCTGCCGGTGAGTAGCTCCGTGTGAGGACTCGCTCTACCCGAGGTCGGTTCTGAGCCAAAGGGGCGCGTCTGGGGGCACCCCCAGGCGCAGGCCTGGGGGCTTTCGTGGCCGTCGCGCGGAGATCGTGAGGAACGAGCGATCGAGCACGTCGGACACGAGAATCTCGACTAAAGCGCCCCGGTGGGGGTCCCCCCGGGCGGAGCCTGGGGGAGAGCAGCCGCTAAAAAAAGGGGGGTGAAGCTTAAAACCCCAGCTCCCTTGCGATCAGCATGCGTTGGACCTCGCTGGTGCCCTCGCCGATTTCCAGGATTTTGGAGTCGCGCCACATGCGGGCGACCGGGTACTCGTTCATGAAGCCGTAGCCGCCGTGGATCTGGGTGGCTTCCCGGGCGTTGTCGACGGCGACGGTGGAGGAGTAGAGCTTCGCCAGCGCGGCTTCCTTCTTGAAGGGTTCGCCGTGGATGAGGCGGGAGGCCGCGTCGCGCCAGCCGACTCGGGCCATGTGGGCGCGCATCTCCATGTCGGCGAGCTTGAACTGGATGGCCTGGTTCTGGCCGATGGGGCGGCCGAAGGCGTGGCGTTGCCTGGCGTATGTGACTGATTCGTCGACGCAGCCCTGGGCCAGTCCGGTGGCCAGTGCGGAGATCGCGATCCGGCCTTCGTCGAGGATCCGCAGGAACTGGGCGTATCCCCGGCCTTCGTCGCCGACGAGGTTGGTCAGGGGGACCCGGACGTCGTGGAAGGCGAGTTCGCGGGTGTCGGAGGCGTTCCAGCCGACTTTGGAGTAGGGCGCGGCGACGGTGAAGCCGGGGGTGCCGGAGGGGACGATGATCGAGGAGATCCGTGGTTTGCCGTCGGTGTCGCGGCCGGTGACGGCGGTGACGGTGACCAGGCCGGTCATCTCGGTGCCGCCGTTGGTGATGAAGCACTTGGAGCCGTTGATGACCCATTCCCCGGTGGTCTCGTCCTTGACCGCCGTGGTCCGGGTGGCGCCCGCGTCGGAGCCGCCTTCGGGTTCGGTGAGGCCGAACGCGCCGAGGATCTCGCCGGAGCAGAGCCTGGGCAGCCAGGTGCGTTTCTGCTCCTCCGTGCCGAAGCGGTAGATCGGCATCGCGCCGAGTGAGACGCCCGCTTCCAGGGTGATGGCCACCGATGAGTCGACCCGGGCGAGTTCCTCCAGGGCGATGCCGAGGGCGAGGTAGTCGCCGCCCATTCCGCCGTACTCCTCGGGGAACGGCAGTCCGAAGAGCCCCATCCGGCCCATCTCGCGGACGATGTCGTAGGGGAACTCGTGGCGTTCGTACAGTTCGCCGATCTTGGGAGCCACCACGTCGTGGGCGAACTGCTCGACCGTGCGGCGGAGTTCTTCGAGTTCGGGGGTGAGCCGGTGGTCAAGGGCCATGGTGATCACTCCTTGTGGGAGAGGGCGCGGACGGTACGGGAGGGGCTGGGGCGTCCGAGCTGGTCGGCCATCCACACGCTGGTGGCGGTGAGGCGGCCGAGGTCGATCCCGGTGTCGATGCCGAGGCCGTGGAGCATCCATACGAGGTCCTCGGTGGCGAGGTTCCCGGTGGCGCTCTTCGCGTAGGGGCAGCCGCCGAGTCCGCCCGCTGAGGCGTCCACGGTGGTGACTCCGTACTCCAGGGCCGCCAGGGTGTTGGCGAGGGCCTGGCCGTAGGTGTCGTGGAAGTGCACGGCGAGCGTGTCGGTGGGCACGCCGGCGGTGGTGAGCGCGGTGAGCAGGGCCCGGACGTGGCCGGGGGTCGCGACGCCGATCGTGTCGCCGAGGGAGAGCTGGTCGCAGCCGAGGTCGCGCAGGCGGGTGGCGACCCGGACCACCTGGTCGAGCGGGACCGGGCCCTCCCAGGGGTCGCCGAAGCACATGGAGAGATAGCCACGGACGGTGACGCCCTCCGCGCGGGCGCGGGCGACGACGGCGGCGAACATGGCGAGGGACTCGTCCACGGTCCGGTTGAGGTTGCGCCGGGCGAAGGTCTCGGTCACCGAGCCGAAGACGGCGACCGCCCGCGCGCCGAGGGCGAGTGCCCGGTCCAGTCCCCGGGCGTTGGGTACGAGGACGGGCAGGGCGGTGCCGGTGAGGTCGGCCAGCAGGGGGTAGAGCTGTTCGGCGTCGGCGAGCTGGGGCACCCAGTCGGGGTGGACGAAGCTGGTGGCCTCGACGGTGGTCAGTCCCGCGTCGGCGAGGCGGTGGACGAACTCGGCCTTGGTCCCGGTGGGGATCGTCGCCTTCTCGTTCTGGAGGCCGTCGCGGGGGCCGACCTCGTGGATGTGGACCCGGGGTGGGAGGCCGGGGGCGGGGACGGGCATCGGGAGTCCGTCGGGGAGCGCGGTCATGGGCCGGTCACCCCGTGGGGGGTGGCGGGGTCCGGGATGCCCGGTGGTGGGGTCGGGGCCGGGTCCGGGGTGACCACCGCCAGGAGCTGGTCCATCGCCACCGTCGTGCCCGGGGTGACCTCCAGTTCGGTGACCGTGCCCGGGTGCGGAGCCGTGATCGTGTGCTCCATCTTCATCGCCTCGACCACCAGCAGGCTCTGTCCGGCGTCCACCCGGTCCCCGACGGCGACCTTCACCACGGTGACCGTGCCCGGCATCGGCGCGGCGAGGGTGTCGGCGCCGGAGCGGGCGGCGCCGGTGAGGGCGGCGGCGACCGGGTCGTGGTCGAGCAGCTGCCAGGAGTCGCCGTCGGCGCCCAGCCACCGGCCTCCGGCGGTGCAGGCGTGGTGGAAGGTGTGGGTGAGTCCGTCGGTCTCCAGGGTGAGCACGCCCTCGGGGGAGGGCAGCAGCCGGGCCTGGTGGACGCTCTCCCCGATCCGTACCTCGGCCTGTTCGGCCGTGCCGCGCACCCGTAGTTCCACCGGGTCCTGGCCCGGTACGCGGACGGAGTGGACCGCCCAGCCCGCCTCGCCGCCGAGCCGCCAGCCGGAGGGCACCGAGAACGGGTCCACCCAGCCGCCGGCCGCCGGGAAGGCGGCGGAGTGCCGGGCGAGCGCCGCCGCGAGATACACCGGGCGGGGTACGGACGTCTCCACCAGGTGCGGTACCTCGCGCTCCACCAGCCCGGTGTCCAGCGCGCCGGAGACCACGTCCGGGTGGGCCAGCAGCCGCCGCAGGAAGCCCGCGTTGGTGGCCACGCCCAGGGTGACGGTCTCCGCCAGCGCGGCCCGCAGCAGCCGCAGCGCGGTGGCCCGGTCGGGCCCGTACGCGATCACCTTGGAGAGCATCGGGTCGTAGCGGCTGGAGACCTCCGTACCCTCGCTGAGGCCGGAGTCGACCCGTACACCGGGTCCGGAGGGTTCGTTCAGGGCGAGGACCGTGCCGCCGGAGGGGAGGAAGGAGCGGGCGGGGTCCTCGGCGCAGAGGCGGGCCTCGACGGCATGGCCGGTGAGGGTGATACCGGCCTGGGTGAAGGGCAGTGGCTCGCCCGCCGCGACGCGTAGTTGCCACTCCACCAGGTCCAGGCCGGTGATCAGCTCGGTGACCGGGTGCTCCACCTGGAGCCGGGTGTTCATCTCCATGAAGAAGTACGCCGCCGGGTCGTCGCCGGGGACGATGAACTCCACCGTGCCCGCGCCCACATAGCCGCAGGAGCGGGCGGCCCGTACGGCCGCCGCACCCATCGCGGCCCGGGTCTCCTCGTCCAGCAGGACCGAGGGGGCCTCCTCGATGACCTTCTGGTGGCGGCGCTGGAGGGAGCACTCGCGCTCGCCGAGGTGGAGGACGGTGCCGTGGCGGTCGGCGAGGACCTGGATCTCGATATGCCGGGGGCGGTCGATCCACCGCTCCACCAGGAGGGTGTCGTCGCCGAAGGAGTTGCGGGCCTCCCGGCGGGCCGCCGCGATCTCCTCGGCGAGTGCCCCCGGGTCCCGGACCAGCCGCATGCCCTTGCCGCCGCCGCCCGCCGACGGCTTCAGCAGCACGGGCGCGCCGATCGCGCGGGCCGCCTCGGCGAGCTGTTCATCGCTCAGGCCGGAGCCCGAGGAGCCGGGGACGACGGGGACCCCGGCGGCGGCGACGGTCTCCTTGGCGCGGATCTTGTCGCCCATCAGGGAGATCGCCTCGGGCGGCGGCCCGAGGAAGACCAGACCGGCCTCGGCGCAGGCGCGGGCGAAGGCGGCGTTCTCGGCGAGGAAGCCATACCCCGGGTGGATCGCCTGGGCGCCGGTGCGGGCCGCCGCCTCCAGCAGCCGTTCGGCGGAGAGATAGCTGTCGGCGGCGGGCGCCGGACCGATCCGTACGGCCGTGTCGGCCTCGCGGACATGGCGGGCGTCGGCGTCCGCGTCGGAGAAGACGGCGACCGAGCGGATCCCGAGGGCGCGCAGGGTGCGGATCACGCGGACCGCGATCTCGCCCCGGTTGGCCACCAGGACCGTGTCGAAGAGCGTGGCCGCCGGGACCGTGTCGAGGAGTTCTGTCATGGCGTGTCCCTCACATCCGGAAGACGCCGAAGCCGGGGTCTCCCAGCGGGGCGTTGGCGCAGGCGGTCAGGGCGAGGCCGAGGACCTGGCGGGTCTCCAGCGGGTCGATCACTCCGTCGTCCCAGAGCCGGGCCGTGGCGTAGTAGGCGCTTCCCTGGCGCTCGTACTGCCCCCGGATCGGGGCCTTGAACTCCTCCTCGGCCTCCGGCGGCCAGCTCTCCCCGCGCGCCTCCAGCTGGTCGCGCTTGACGGTGGCGAGGACGGAGGCGGCCTGCTCGCCGCCCATCACCGAGATCTTGGCGTTGGGCCACATCCACAGGAAGCGGGGCGAGTAGGCCCGGCCGCACATCGAGTAGTTGCCCGCGCCGTACGAGCCGCCGACGACCACGGTCAGTTTGGGCACCCGGGCGCAGGCCACCGCCGTGACCATCTTGGCGCCGTGCTTGGCGATGCCGCCCGCCTCGTAGGCGCGGCCGACCATGAAGCCGGAGATGTTCTGGAGGAAGAGCAGCGGGATGCCGCGCTGGTCGCACAGTTCGATGAAGTGGGCGCCCTTCTGGGCGGACTCGGCGAAGAGGATGCCGTTGTTGGCGACGATCCCGACCGGGTGGCCGTGGATCCGGGCGAACCCGGTGACCAGCGTCTGCCCGAACTCGGCCTTGAACTCCGCGAACCGGGAGCCGTCGGTGAGCCGCCCGATCACCTCCCGTACGTCGTACGGGGTACGGGGGTCCACCGGCACCGCGCCGTAGAGACCGGCCGGGTCCAGTGTGGGCTCCTCGGCCGGGGCGACGGTCCACGGCAGCGGGCCGCGCGCCGGGAGGGTGGAGACGATGGTCCGCACGATCCGCAGCGCGTGCGCGTCGTCCTCGGCGAGGTGGTCGGTGACGCCGGAGACCCTGGAGTGGACCTCGCCGCCGCCCAGCTCCTCGGCGGTGACGACCTCCCCGGTGGCGGCCTTCACCAGCGGGGGACCGCCGAGGAAGATCGTCCCCTGGTTCCGTACGATCACGGCCTCGTCGCTCATCGCCGGGACGTACGCGCCTCCGGCGGTGCAGGAGCCCAGCACGGCCGCGATCTGGGGGATCCGGGCGGCGGAGAGCCGCGCCTGGTTGTAGAAGATCCGCCCGAAGTGGTCCCGGTCCGGGAAGACCTCGTCCTGCATCGGCAGGAAGGCGCCGCCGGAGTCCACCAGATAGACGCAGGGCAGCCGGTTCTCCAGGGCGATCTCCTGCGCCCGCAGATGTTTCTTGACCGTCATCGGGTAGTAGGTGCCGCCCTTGACCGTGGCGTCATTGGCGACGATCACCGTCTCCCGGCCGCTGACCCGGCCGATGCCCGCGATCACGCCCGCCGCCGGGGCCTGCCCCTCGTACATCCCGTGGGCGGCGAGCGGCGCCAGCTCCAGAAAGGGTGAGCCGGGGTCGAGCAGGGTGTCCACCCGGTCCCGGGGGAGCAGCTTGCCGCGCGCGGTGTGCCGGGCGCGGGCCCGCTCGCCCCCGCCGAGGCGGGCGGCGGCCAGCGTGGCGCGCAGGGTGTCGGACAGCTCCTGGTGGGCCTTCTCATTGGCCTGCCAGGAGGCCGACGCCGGGTCGGCGCCGCTGGTCAGAACGGGTGCCTGGTCCATGGGTGGAGAGCCCTTCGCCCGGACGACATCAGTTAATGAGCGTTAACGATTCTCCTTCAGGTTAACGAGCGCTAACAGCGTTGTCTAGAATTGCCTTCCACGACCATCAGGAGCCGGAATCCCATGAGCACCACCAGAGCCGACGCCCCCACGCGTCGTGAACAGATCCTCAAGGAGGCCGCCCAGCTCTTCGCGGAGCGCGGTTTCCACGGTGTCGGCGTCGACGAGATAGGGGCCGCCGTCGGGATCAGCGGCCCCGGGCTCTACCGCCACTTCGCGGGCAAGGACGCCATGCTCGCCGAACTGCTCATCGGCATCAGCGAGCGGCTGCTCAGCGGCGGGAAGCTGCGGGTCTCCGAGAGCGGCGGTGACCCGGTCGCGCTGCTGGCCTCCCTCATCGACGGCCATATCGACTTCGCGCTCGACGACCGGGCGCTGATCACCCTGCACGACCGGGAGCTGGACCGGCTGCGGGAGAGCGACCGCAAGCTGGTGCGGCAGTTGCAGCGGCAGTATGTGGAGCTGTGGGTGCTGGCGGTCGGTGAGCTGCATCCGGCGGTGCCGGAGTACGAGGTGCGGGCCGCCGTCCACGCCGTCTTCGGGCTGCTGAACTCGACGCCCCGGCTCGCGGCGCCCCAGGGCCAGTCCGCGCGGGCGGCGACGGAGGCGCTGCTGCGGCGGCTGGCGCACGGGGCGTTCGCGGCGCTGAGTGTGGCGGGCGGGGTGGACGGGACGGGCGGGGCGGGAGCGTAGGCGGGGCCGGGTGGCCGGTCCGCCGGGGCCCATGGCCCGGGAGACCGGCGGCCGGTCCGCCGCGAGGTCCGGGTCCCGGACCGACGGCCCGCCGGGCCCGTACCGACCGCCGTCCGGTTGGGCAGCGGGCCCGGGGCGCAGAATGAGAGGCATGCCGATACTCAGCCGCGCAGCACTCGTCGAGCACCTCGTCCGTACGCGCATCGCCGGAGACGTCGCCACCCCCCGGGAGAACAACCTCGCCCACTACCGCTCGCTCACCGAAGGCGACCGCCACTACTGGCTGGGCCTGGAGCTCGGCACCCGCTGGACCGAGGAGAGCGCCGTCCTCGCCGTCATGGCCGAGCGCTGCGGCGTCGTCCCCGACCCGGACCACCGCACCGGCCAGGACACCATCGACCCCGAACTGACCGCCGACGCCCTGGAGCGCATGGCCGCCCGGCTGCGCAAGGCCGCCGCCGGGCGGGAGCGGGTCCTGGTGGCCACCGGCCACCCCGGCGCCCTGCTGGACGTCCACCGCCGCACAGCGGCGGCCCTGAGCGCGGCGGGCTGTGCGATCGTCCGGCTTCCCGGGGTGCTCACGGGCGACGACGGCGGTCTGGTGGTCCAGTTCGCCGACGTCGTGATGGTCGAGCGGGGCGCCACCATCCACCACACCCATGACGCCGAGCCCATGACCGCCGTCCTCGACGGACTGGTCCGCGCGGGTGAGCCGCTGCCCGATCTGGTGGTCGCCGACCACGGCTGGGCGGGGTGCGCGGCCCAGCGCGGTATCGACACGGTCGCCTACGCCGACTGCAACGACCCCGCGCTCTTCCTCGGCGAGTCGGAGGGCACCGTCCAGGTCACCGTCCCGCTCGACGACCATGTGACGGACCCGCGCGCGTACGGGCCGATGACGGACTATCTGCTGGAGGCGGCGGGGCTGGGGTAGGGGTTCACCGCCCGGTGCCGTGCCGGCCGGGGTTCTCCGTCCGGTGCCGTGCCAGCTGGGGTTCTCCGTCCGGTGCCGTGCCGGTTCACCGCTCGTTCCCGTACGAGAGTTCCCGCGGGTTTCGCGCCGGTCCTTCCCGTACCTTTCCTTACGCCTTGCCCGGCCTTTGCGCTCGCGCCCTGAACCGGGCTCCCGTGCGCGCCGTGTCCACCTGCGAGACGGTTTCGGTTGGCTGACCAGTGGACGGCGGTACGGATGGCACTCACGCATGTCGTTGTCGCGCACCACCGGGACCGGCCGCAGGCCCGGTGGTCCGCCGTCCGGCACGGCCCGCCGCCCGGTCGCCCCGTTCCCGAGGTCGCGCCGGGCGGGGCGCCGGGGACGGGATGACGACCGTGACCGAGCGGGCCCGCCGTGTTCCGGGCGCCCGGCCGTCGGCGGGCCGCCCGGAGGACTCCCCCGTACGCCAGGGCCCCCCGTACGACCCCAGGATTCCCGTGGCGCGGGTGGACGGGAGCACCCCGCGCCACGGAGGGCCACCCGGCCCCGGGACCGCGCCGCCGCGGGGCCACGCCGTACCGGTGACCGAGTCGTCCGGGCGGCCCGGCTCCCTCCGTACCGCCCCCCAGCCCCCCACCGCCCCCGGACCCCCCACGGTCCCCGGATCCCCCCCCGCCGCCCGTGTTCTCCGCACGGGCACGAGAGGGATCCCGAGATGACGGGGGCGCGCCGCCCGGACGGACACTGAGAACG
>NZ_JBHVHF010000254.1:0-11964 GCF_042800315.1 Streptomyces sp. NPDC057638 | reverse complement strand
GGGTCAGGCGGCCTTCCTGAAGACGAGCACCTCCGTGGAGGCGACCCCCATCGGCGCCAGGAAGCCGGCTTCCAGGTCGCACCCGAGGGTCGCGAAGAGATCCACGCAGGTTCGCCGGGGCAGGGCGGCGGGGAAGGAGTCGTGGCCCGAGCCGCCCTCCGTCGCCCAGGTGCGTACCGTGGCCGGGTCCAGACAGGTCTCGGACATGACGTCGAAGACGATGCGCCCGCCGGGGCGCGTGACGCGCGCCATCTCGAAGAAGTAGCGGCAGGCGCAGAGGAAGGTCACCGTGTTGAAGACCTTGTGGGCCTGGACCAGGTCGACGCTGCCGTCGGGCGTCGGGGAGAGACTGGACCCCGCGGTCGGCTGGGCGACCACGCCGAAGGTGTCCACGAGATAGCCGGCCCAGGGCGCCGCCGTCTCGTAGATCTCGTAGCGGCCCGGTGAACACTCCTTGAGTGTCTTCTCCAGATACCGGCCCGACCCGGGTCCGATCTCCAGCACGGTGCTCGGCCCGGGTTCGTAGACACCCAGGGCCCGGAGTTGGTCGATGGTGGACTGGGTGGCGCCGGGCGTGCCGTTCATGACCTCGTCGATATGGTCACCGACCGAGAGCCCGGACGCCCGTGCGGCCCGCATGGTCGCCTCGAACGGCAGGAAGTCGTCGACGCCCCCGAGGTTGTCGGTGCTGCGGACGATGTCGAATCCCGCACGTCCCAGCAGTCGCCTGACCCCTGACTTCCCCAACGACGCCACTCTGTCCGCTGCCCTCATGCGGCATGCTCCCCCGGTCGATTCCACCGTCGGAGTCAGCATAGGAGCGCGACCGCTGACGCGCAGTGGGACGGCGAATTCACTCCGCGACCACCGGCCGGGCCGTCAGCGCGAGCCGCCATGGAGCCCGGCCCGGTTCACTGTCCTACCCTGCCGTCGACGCACTCACGCAACAGGTCCGCGTGCCCGCAGTGGCGGGCGTACTCCTCGATCCGGTGCACCAGCAGTTGCCGGATGGAGATCCGGTCCCTGCCGACGCGCGCGCCCAGGTCCGGGTGAGTGGCGAGCGCCGCGTCGGTCGCGGCCTGTTCGCGCTCCAGATCGCGGTACGCGGCGTCGACCACGGCCGGGTCGGCGACGGCCCCCTCGAAGTCGGCGTCCCGCGCGCCGTACAGCCTGGGCAGCGGTTCATCATCGGTGAGCCAGTCGCGCCAGTCCCGTTCCACCGCGGCGAGATGGCGGACCAGGCCGAGCAGCGACATCGTCGACGGCGGGACCGACCGGCGGGCCAGTTGCTCCGCGTCCAGGCCCTCGCACTTCATCCGCAGGGTCATGCGGTAGTCCGTCAGGTACTCCTGGAGGGTGGCGAGTTCGCCATCCGGACCGGAGCTCTCGCGGTGACGGGGGTCGCTGTCCGGGTCCGCCCACATATCGGGGTAGACAGTTGCCTGGGTCCATCGTGTGGTTCGCTCGCTCATGGATCGCATCGTCGCAGGCCATGACCTGGTCCCACGACTGAGTTCCCGCATCTGAACGGTAGGTGGCCCTGACACCCGAGCCCGATCCCGGTAGCGGTGTCAGCCGGTCGTCCGCGCGGGTCCGTCCACGACGTCACTCCGCCGCGGCGGCGGCCGCGCGCACCGGCCGGAAATCGACCATGACGGGGAGGGCGGCGGGTAGCCTTCGTCGGCTCCACCGAGATGATCATGTTCAGTGAAGGGATTCCGGATGAACCGCATGGCCACCGTGCTCGCCGCGCTCGGCATCACCGCCGGGCTGATGAGTGCCCCCGTGGCGCAGGCCGCGCCCCACCCCCAGCCCCGGACTGGGGACGGCCCGGCCGCCGTGGCGGTGAAGCCGCAGCCGTGCACCGGGGCCTTCGGCGACGACGCCCGGCTCGGCCCGAAGTACCTGCCGAAGAAGAAGACCGCGCCCGTGGGGCCGCTGCTGAAGGGCTGGCAGCGGACGGGCGAGCTGACGCGGTCGGCCTTCCTCACGAAGTACTGGGAGGGCCCGGCGCAGACCGGTAGCTGGAAGTACCCGCCCCACGACGGCTTCGCCGTGGTCAACGGCGAGGTCGACAAGGAGCCCACCAAGCTCAGGGCGGGTCAGCGGCTCGACCGCTTCGGTTCGGAGTTCGGCGGCTATCTCGCCCCCGCCGGGGACTCCTACGCCGAGCGCGCCCTGCCGCCGCAGAACCTCAACACCCGCGACGGAGCCACCCCCTGCGACTACCGGGTCTACAAGGTGGCCAAGCCCTTCTGGGTATGGCAGGGCGGTATCGCCCCCTGGTTCGAGCAGCCGGGCGGGGGCCAGCAGATCAAGCTCGACCCGGTCTTCCTCGACCCGGGCCAGGGCCAGCGGCTCAATGTGAAGTGGCTGCTGGAGCGGGGATACCTGACCGCCGTGGCACAGTAGCGGCCATGGACCGGCGACAGGCACGGGAAGCGTTGCGCGCGGCCGGAGTGGCCGAGGGCTACTACCGCATCGAGGGGGTACACGACCCCACCCCCACCCCGCCCGACTTCCTGTTCCTGCGCCGGTCCGGCGACGGGGGCTGGGAGGTCGGGGCGTATGAACGCGGCGCCCATCAGGTCATCGCGCGGTACGGGAACGAGTCCACGGCCTGCGCCCATCTGCTGAAGCTCCTGCTCTGAGGGCCGCGCCGCCCGGGGGCCGGGGTGCGACCGGTCACCCCCGTACCGCGGAGGACGTCACCGTCCACCGGGGAAAACCAGATGACCGCGCTGGTCAGGGCTCTGTACGGTCCGCCGGGTGGAACCACTCACGGAAAACGACATCCGAACGTCCCTGGTGAACTGCTCGAAGGGCGAGGCCCGCCGTATCCGGCTGCCCACCGGATTCGCCGAACTCGACTGGGACGACCTCGACTTCCTCGGCTGGATCGACCCCGGCGCGCCGCTGCGGGCGGTGATCGTGACACCAGGGGCCGACGGTTCCGCCGGGCCCGTCGGCATCGTGCTGAGGGTGCCCGCGACCTCCAGCACCAGCGCCGTCAAGTCGAGCCTCTGCTCCCTCTGCCTGACCGGGCACGCCTCCTCCGGGGTCTCGCTCTTCGTGGCGCCGCTGGCGGGCCCCCGGGGCCGTGAGGGGAACTCGGTCGGGCGCTATATCTGCGCCGACCTCGCCTGCTCGCTCTATCTGCGCGGCAAGCGCCAGCCCGCGATGCGCACCCGGCGGTATGAGGAGACCCTCGGCCTGGAGGACCAGATCGCGCGGACCCTGACCCATCTCGACTCCTTCCTGGCGAAGGTCACCGCGGGCTGATCCCGCCCCTCCCCCCGGTCCCCCTCCCGTGGCGCCCGGATCCCCCGGGCCCGGAGGCGGGGCCGGGGGTCACTCCGGTGTCTCCGAGGGGGCCCGCAGCGCGAGCAGCGCCATATCGTCGGTGGCCGGGCCGCCGACATGACGGCGGACATCGGTGACGAGGAAGTCCAGCAGGTCGTCCGGCCGGGTGTAGTAACGGCCGCTGAGCCGCTCCTCCGGGTCGTAGAAGACGCCCGCGGAGTCCCGGGCCTCGGTCAGTCCGTCGGTGTAGAGCAGCAGCAGTGAGCCCGGCGGCAGGGGATAGGTGTCCGCGCGCCCGGCGCCCGGGCCGATCAGGCCGCTGAGGCCGAGCGGCAGCGCCGGTTCGGCGGGATCCAGCCGGAGCACCCCGCCGTCCGGGTGGATGACCAGCGGCTCGGGATGGCCCCGGTTGACCAGCACGACCCGGCCCCCGCCGGGCGGGATCTCCCCGACCACGGCCGTGGTGAACGACTCCCCGGCCCGTACCGTCCCCAGCCGTGCCGCCTCACGGCTCAGCGCCTCCTCCAGCCGGGACGCCAGGGTCACCAGCGACTCCTCCTGGTCCGCCAGGACCCGGAAGGCGCCGATGGCCACCGCCACCTCGGCGACCGCGCCCAGCCCCTTGCCCTGGACATCGCCCACCAGCAGCCGCAGCCCGTGCGGGGTGTCCTGCACGGCGAAGAGGTCCCCGCCGACGAAGGCCTCCGCCAGCGCCGCCTCATAGCGGGCGGCGACGGAGATGCCGCCCACCCGTCCGGAGGGGACGGGGAGGATGGCGCGCTGCGCCGCCTCGGCGACGACCTGGGCGGTGGCGAGTCGCTGGCCGCCGCGCCGCACCACCCGGTTGATCAGCAGCGCGAGGGCGGAGACGGTGACGACGGTGATGGTCTCCGTGTACGCCTGCGGGGCGCCCACGGTGTCGCTGAGGACATGGAGCCGGATCACGACGAACAGCGCCACCAGCCCGACCGCCAGGGTGGGGCGCCAGCCGAAGAAGGGCGCCGCGATCAGGGGCGCCGCCGTCAGCATGGGCACGCCCGTGTACTCGGCGGGCGCGGTGAGGTCGAACACCACCCCGGCGGCGATCATCAACGCCGGAAGCACCCGGATGAACCGACGGGCCTTCGAACGGCCCCGCTGCTGCTGACCCACTGATCCACTCTGCGCCACGGGCGGCCGCCGGAGCGGCTCCGACACTCCCCAGGGCGACAACGGCGTCGGCGGGAGCCCCCGTGCTCCCGCCCGGTCGCCCCGCGCCCGGCGGGGCACCCGGTCAGGGTTGTCCCCGCCTCCGTCCGGTTGACAGGGTGGGGGCATGAACGCTTCCGCGCGCCCCGACCCGGATTCCAGCCCCGCCGCCGGGCCCTGGACCACCACCCCCGTCACCGCACGGCTGCTGCGCGGCGCGCTGGAGGTCGAGCCCACCGCGCACGGGGTCCTGCCGCACCGGCTGCCCGCGCGGGCGAGGGCCCAGTGCACCGATGGACAACTGGCCAGGGCGGAGGCACAGCCGTCCGGGGTACGGCTGGCCTTCCGTACCCGGGCCACCGCCGTCGAGCTGGACGCGCTGCGCACCACGATGGCCTACGAGGGGGCTCCGCCCCGCCCGGACGGGGTGTACGACCTGGTCGTCGACGGACGGCTGGCCGGGCAGGGCAGTGTGGACGGCGGCCATGTGCTGTGGGTGGACCTGAGCACCGGGGCCGAGGAGCGACGGCCGGGACCGGTCGGCACCGTACGGTTCCCCCGGCTGCCCGAGGGGGTGAAGGACATCGAGATCTGGCTGCCGCACAACGAGATCACCGAGCTGGTCGCCCTGCGCACCGATGCCCCCGTCGAGGAGGCGCCGGTGCCGGAGCGGCGGGTCTGGCTGCACCATGGAAGTTCGATCAGCCACGGCTCGAACGCCACGAGTCCCACCGCGATCTGGCCCGCGCTCGCCGCCGCCCGGGGCGGGGTGGAGCTGGTCAATCTCGGCTTCGGGGGCGGCGCGCTGCTCGACGGGTTCACCGCGCGGGCCCTGCGGGACACCCCGGCCGATCTGATCAGCGTCAAGATCGGTATCAATCTGGTCAACACCGATCTGATGCGGCTACGGGCGTTCACCCCGGCCGTGCACTCCTTCCTCGACACCATCCGCGAGGGGCATCCCACCACCCCGCTGCTGGTCGTCTCGCCGCTGCTCTGCCCGATCCACGAGGACACCCCCGGCCCCAGCGCCCCGGACCTCAGCGAGATCGGCGAGGGAAGGCTCAGCTTCCGCGCCACGGGCGATCCCGCCGAACGGGCCGCCGGGAAGCTGACCCTGACCGTCGTACGGGACGAACTGGCCCGCCTGGTCGAGCGGCGCGCGGCCGACGACGCCCGGCTGTACTACCTCGACGGGCGCGAACTGTACGGGGAGGCCGACGCCGCCGAACTGCCGCTGCCGGACCGGCTCCATCCCGACACCGCCACGCACCGCCGCGTCGGGGAGCGGTTCGCCGCGCTGGCCTTCGGCGCGGACGGGCCGTTCGGGGGGCCGGGCGGGTAGGGCCTGTCTGATGGACCGGACAGGTTCCAGGCGCGGGGCCGGGCGGGACCCGCGTCCATGACGGGTGTGCGATCACCCGTCCGGCCCCTCCAGCGGGTCCGCCACTCACGCCAGGTACAGCGCCATCGCCGGGCCCGGCTCACGGACCCGGCGCCCCGACAGGCCGACCGGTGTGCCCCGAGGGTGACGCACCGTGCCGCCCGGCCGCCCGGGGTCCGCTCAGGCGGACGCGCGGTGACGTTCGGCCCGGGCGGGCGGGCGATCCGGCCCTCCGTTCGGCTCTGTCCCGGTGGTGGCGCCGGGGTGCGGGCGCCAGCGTGAGCATGCTGGTCATCGGTGCGAGAACGACCGCTCCCGGACCGTGCGGCTCCCTGACCGCGCGGCTCGGAGGATGGACCGCCGCCCGCGCCGACCATCCGAGGAGCGAGGAGAACGGCATGCTGGACGACACTGTCGGACGATTCCTGAAGGCGCTGAGCCCGGCGCACCGGGAGCAGGTCGAACGCCACCCCCGGGAGCGGCAGGAGGAACTGGCCGCGGCGTGGGAGGAGGAGCTGCGGCGGGACACCGACCTCGACACACTGGACGAACTGTCGGTCCCGGCGGCGGAGAGCGAGGCCGCCCGCCGGGTCATGGAGAAAGAGGCCGACTAATGTCTCCCCGCCGGACCGAGCCGGACCGAGCCGGACCGAGCCGGACCGAGCCGGACCGAGCCGGACCGAGCCGGACCGAGCCGGACCGAGCCGGGGCTGGCCGGGGCTGGCGGGGGCTGGCCGGGGCTCGCGTGCGGGGCACGGCTCTCCCTCCCCCTGCGCCTAGCGGCGCGGGAGGTGCCCCCACCTGCGCCTAGCGGCGCGGGAGGTGCCCCCACCTGCGTCTGGCGGTGCGGGAGGTGCCCCCACCTGCGTCTGGCGGTGCGGGAGGTGCCCCCACCTGCGTCTGGCGGTGCGGGAGGTGCCCCCACCTGCGCCTAGTGGCGCGGGAGGTGCCCCCACCTGCGCCTAGTGGCGCGGGAGGTGCCCCCACCCGCGTCTAGGGGCGCCGGAGGTGCCCCATCCGCGGCGGGCGGCCGTCGAGCCTGGTGGCCCGGGTGCCCGGGTGCCCGGGTGCCCGGCGTGTTCCGGGGGTCGGTGATCGGGGCCTGATCCTCCTCCCGTACTTGACGAACCCGTGCCCGCTCCGGACCCTGTGGCTCACACCATCCGCTCCAAGAGCCGGAGGCTCCCATGACGGACAGTGCCACACCGGGAGCCGTGCCCTACTTCGACGTCAGCGCCCCGGAGTTCTCGATCACCTCCGACGCGGTGCGCCAGGCGCGCGAGAGTTCCTGGTACGCCCGGACCGGCTACGGACTGGCCGTGCTGCGCCACGCGGAGACCGAGGCCCTGCTCAAGCATCCGCTGCTCCGTCAGGGCAGCGTGGCCTGGCCCGCTCACCACGGGATCACCGAGGGGCCGCTCGCCGACTGGTGGGCGAGCTGGATCCTCCACCAGGAGGGGGCGGAGCACCGACGGCTGCGGCGGCTGATGAACCCGGCGTTCTCCGCCCGGCTCACCGCCACGCTGACGCCCCGGTTCCGGAGCCTGGCCACCGAGCTGACCGACGCCTTCGCCCCCAGCGGGCGGTGTGAGTTCGTCGCGGATTTCGCCGAGCCCTACGCGGCCCGGGTGATCGCCGTGCTGCTCGGCCTCCCGGAGTCCCAGTGGCCGGTCATCGCCCGGGAGTCCGCCGTCCTGGGCCTCGCCCTGGGGGTGACCATCCGCCAGGACCTCGACCGCATCGAGGGCGCGCTCGCCGTGCTCAGCGCCTATGCCGAGGAACTGATCGCCGACCGGCGGCGCCGGGCGCGCGACGACTTCGTCTCCCGGCTGGTCCATGGCTGCGGTGACCGCCTCAGCGGAGCTGAACTGCGGGACGGCTTGGTGCTGCTGATCTTCGGGGGCTTCGACACCACCCGTAACCAGCTCGGTCTGGCCCTCCAGTGCTTCGTCCGCCATCCCGGCCAGTGGCGGCTGCTCGCCGAGCGGCCCGAGCTGGGCGCCCGGGCGGTGGAGGAGGTGATGCGGGTCAACCCGACCGTGCGCTGGGTCACCCGTGAGGCGCTGGAGGACTTCACCTTCCAGGGCGTCGACATCCCGGCCGGGACCACTCTTCAGCTCTGGAGCGAGTCCGCCGGTACCGACCCCCGGGTGTACGGCGCGTACTCCTTCGACATCACCGCCGAGCGCGCACCGCACTTCGGTTTCGGCGGCGGGGTCCACCACTGCCTCGGCCACTTCGTCGCCCGTGGTGACATGGCCGAGGCCCTGCCGGTGCTCGCCCGGCGCCTGCGCGATCCCCGGTTCGCCGACGGCGCCGTCTGGCTCCCCGACTCCGGCAACACCGGACCCGTACGACTGCCGCTCACCTTCACCCCCGGCCCCTGACCCGGCGGGCCGCCTCCGGGGTCATCCGGTGGACGGGGCCGCCGATGGGTATGCCCAGTGCGGTCCGCTGCCCGTGGCCCGTCGTCAGATCTCCGTGAGGTGTCCCATGACCGACCGTACGCCGAGTACCACCGCACTCGACCGGCACCGCGAACGGAACTCCGAGCGGGGCGCGGTCGACGCCGTGCGCGAGCGGATCGCGGCGGCGGGCGTGGAGTTCCTCTACTACCAGGCGGTGACCGTCGGGGGCCGGGCCGTCGGCAAGGTGGTCCCGGCCGTGCATCTGCTCCGCAATCTGGAGAACGGGGTCCAGATGCACCGCGCCGTCGCCGCCGACTTCCAGACGGACCGGGGCGGCACCCTCCTGGGCGGCGGCCCCCGGGCGACCGAGTTCACCGCCCTGCCCGATCCCGACACCTTCGCCGTACTGCCCTGGGACACCGGTGTCGGCCGGTTCCTCTGCCGCCTCTATGAGCCCGCGCACCAGTCCGAGCGCGGTGGGGAGCCGTTCGCGGCCGATGTGCGTGGCCATCTGATCCGGCGTCACCGGGAGTTCACCGAGCGCACCGGTCTCGTGCTGCGTTCCGGCTGTGAGCCCGAGACCACCTGGACCGGACCCGGTCTGGAGGTGCCGCACCGCCCGGACGCCAGTCCCGCGTACCAGGTGGAGATGCTGGAGCGCAATCGGCCCGTCTACCGGAAGGTGATCGGCTACGGCACGGCGATGGGGCTCGACATGATCGAGGGTGACTACGAGGATCCCGGTCAGCTCGAACTGAACTGGATGTACGACCGGGCCGAGCTGACCGCCGACCGGCTCCTCACCTTCCGGCAGATCTGCCGCCAGGTCGCCCGCGAACTCGGTGTCACGGTCAGCTTTATGCCCAAACCCGCCGTCGGAGTGATGGGCAACGGCTGTCATCACAACCTCAGCCTCTGGCGCGGGGAGGAGAACGTGCTGGCCGAGCCCGGCCGTCGCGATCTCCATCTCTCCGAGACCGGACGGCACGCCCTCGGCGGCATCCTGGCCCACGCGGCGGGCGCCATGGCCGTCATGGGCCCCACCGTCAACTCGTACAAGCGGTACTGGGACGCGGGCCAGTTCGCCCCCGGGCGGATCGACTGGGGCATGGACGACAAGACCTGCACCGTGCGCCTGTCCGCCAACGGACGGCTGGAGTTCAAGCTGCCGGACGCCATGGTCAACCCGTATCTCTCCCATGCCGTCCTGCTCGCCGCCATCGCCGATGGCCTGGAGAACCGGATCGAACCGGGTCCGCCGCAGGGAGGCGGCGCCGACCCGGGCGACCGGTTCCCCGCGCTGCCGCTGACCCTGGGCGAGGCCCTGACGGCGTTCGCCCAGGACAGCGTGGTCCACGGCGCGCTGGGCGAGGAGATCGCCGCGCTCCACCAGGCGTGCAAGTCGGACGAGTGGGCGCGGTTCTGTGCCGCCGTCACCGACTGGGAGCACCTGATGTACGGGGAGGGCACGCTCTGACCGTGCCGCCGGGGCCCTCCGCCGTGCCGCCGTCGCCCCGGCGCGGCACCGCAGTCCTGCCGTACCGTCGCGGCACCGCCGGTCCGTGCGCCGCGCCGGGGCGCTCGGCCGGGGTGCCGCCACCGGGTTCCGTCACCCGAAGGCGGGCATGATCCGTTCGTGGATCAGCCGCAGCTGCTCCCGCGCCTCTGGCACCCGCGGCAGATCCCGCTCGGCGAACGCCTTCACCAGCGTACGGTCCGTCACGGCGCAGATCAGATGGTTGACCCCGGTCACCGCGATCTCGTCGCGGATCTTGGCCACACACTCCTCCGGGGTGCCCGAGACCGAGAGCCGTTCGGCCACCTCCGGTGTCGTCAGTTCGATGCCCCGGGCCAGATCCCCGGCCCGGACCGCGTCCACCACCGGCCGCAGCTCCGCCGGGTCGACCCCGTTGCGCCGCAACTGCTCCTCGGACATCGCCGTCGCGTAGATGCCCACCATGCTGCGGGCCGCCTCCCGGGCCACCGCCGAGTCCTCGGCGGTCGCGAACACCACCCAGGCACCGATGTCGAGGGAGTCCACGTCCTTCCCGGCCCGCTCGGCCCCGGCGCGCAGATGCTCCACCATGTAGCCGTAGGCCTCACGGGTGTAGCTCAGCGCGTGGTGGCAGCCGTCCGCGAACTCCCCGGCGGCCTCGAAGATCCGGGGTCCGCGCATTCCGCCCAGCTTCAGCGGCAGCCGTCGCTGCACCGGCCGGGCGAAGGTGAACAGTCCGTCGTAGGTGTAGAACTCACCCTCGAAGGTGATGGCGCCCTCGTCCAGCAGGGTCCGCACCACATGGAGCGCTTCCTTGGTCCGCGCGAGGGGCCGCATCCCCGCCGGGTCGATCCGGTACTGCTCCAGCAGGCCCACATTGCCGCTCGACAGCACCGCCTCGGCCCGGCCGCCCGACAGCTCGTCCAGGGTGGCCAGTGCCTGTGCCACATGGGTGGGCTCGCGGAGCAGCATCGGCGACACACTGGGACCCAGCCGGATCGTCCGGGTCCGTCCGGCGGCGGCCGCGAAGAGCACCCACAGATCCTTGTGCCAGGTCTCGTCCACCGCGTAGCAGGCGTGGAAGCCCAGTTCGTCGGCGAGTTGGATGGTGGAGAGCGACTCCTCGACGGAGTGGTCCGGAAGCAGCGCGTAACTGAATTTCATGCGGGCATTGTGGGAACGCCCGCCCGGCCCCGCCATGGGTCCCGTCGTTTTCCGGCCAAGCTGGGTGAACCCATCGGGCGGGTGCCCACGCGGCGGCGCGGGCCGGGGTCCGCCGCACCACGGACCGCGCCCCCGTACCCAGCGGAGTACGGGGGCGGGGGGAGCCGGGTGGAGCCATGGCGGCGCGCGTGGCCGGGCGTTCGTGATCCGGCGCTGGGCTCAGCGCACCCGTCTCACCGCCCCCGGCTCAGCGCACCCGTCTCACCCCGGGTGGCTCAGAGACCGAACTCGGCCGGGGCCAGGCCGAGCGTGATGCACACCTCGCGCAGGATCTGCTCCTCGGCGGGGGAGACATAGCCGTCGGCACCCGCGATCACCAGGCCGGTCTGGACCACGGCCCGCGCCTCGGTGGGCTTCTTCGCGGCCTTCGCCACCTCCTGGAGGGCCTCGGCCCGGCCGCGGATGACATTGGCCGAGAGCGCGTTGACATGCTTGTTGAAGCCGCTGCGCAGCTGCTCCGGCGGGAAGTTCTGGAGCACGTCGTTGGAGAGGATCAGCGACTCCACATGCTGCCGCTCGGCCGGGTCGACATGGCCGTCCGCCGCCGCGACCAGGGCGCAGACAGCCATGCTCGCGTCACGGTAGGCGCCGCTCTTCAGCTCCGTCTTGAGCGAGGTGAGCTGGGACTTCAACAGGCCCACCAGTTCGGCCTTGGACTTGGACCCGCCGCGCCCCGCCGCTCCGGCCGGGGCGTGCCCGTGCCCGCCGGAACCGGAGTGCCCGTGTCCACCGGAGCCGCTGGACCCGCTCTGGGCCTGCTGCTGGAGAGTCTTGGCCTGGTCCTTGATGCGGTCCCACATCGCCACTGGTGCCACCTCGGTCTGTCTGTCGTTCGTCACCGGACGCGCGGGGTCACGCGTCATCCTGGCAACGTACGGACCCGGCGGAGAGTTCCCGGACCGTGCCGTTCCGTCGTCATCCGCTCCCGGTCCCCCGCGCGCGCCCTTCGGCCCCCCGTAACC
>NZ_JBHVHF010000253.1:0-12167 GCF_042800315.1 Streptomyces sp. NPDC057638 | reverse complement strand
GGCCTGAGGCCCGCCGCCGCTGACGTCTGTCCGGCGGCTCGCACGGAGCCGCCACCCGGGGCTACTTGCCCTGGCCCAGCTCCCAGAGCTGGAGGTCGGAGGAGCCGTTGAGGAGGCGCTCCACTCCGGTGACGCCCTTGCGGGCGGCCACGTACTGCTTGCCCTGCCACAGCGGCAGGATCGGCACATCCTCCGCGACGATCTCCTGGATCTTCCCGAAGGCGGCGTCGGCGGAGGAGCGGTCGGCCTTGCGGCGCGACTCGTCGATCAGCCGGAGGGCCTGGTTGTTCACATACGGCGAGTTCATGAAGTTCTCCTTCTCCAGGAACGGCGCGATGTAGTTGTCCGGGTCCGGGAAGTCGGGGACCCAGCCGAGGCCGTAGACCGGGTACTCGCCCTTCTTGCTCGCCTCGCGGAACTTGTTCCAGTCGGTGCCCTTGACGGTGACGGAGAAGAGGGCGGAGCGGTTGAGCTGGTCCCGGATGACCTCGTACTCCTTGGGGGTGTACCGGTCGGTGGCGTAGTGGAGGCTGAGCTTCACCGGGGTCTTGACGCCCGCCTCGCGCAGGATCCACTCGGCCTTGGTGACGCTGGGCTCGCCGTACTTGTCGTAGAAGGCGTTCTTGTGGCCGCCGATGCTGGACGGGATGAGCGAGTACAGCGGCTCGGTGGTGGAGTTGTAGACCTCGCTGGCGATCTGACCGCGGTCGAGCAGCGCGGCCATGGCCTGGCGTACGGCCTTGTCCTTGACCGAGGGGTGCTCGGTGTTGAAGGTCAGGTACTGGATGAACAGGCCCGGCAGCTCGGTGAGCTCGATGTCCTTGTTCGGCTTGTCCAGCATCTTCTGGACCTGCTCGGAGCCCAGCTCCCGGGTGGCGACCTGGATGTCGCCCTTCTCCAGGGCCTTGCCCATCGCCTCGGCGCTGTCGAAGATCCTCAGCTCGACCTTGGAGTTCTGGAGCTTGACATCGCCCTTGTAGGACTTGTTCTTACTGAAGGTGATCTTGCTGACCCGGCCGCCCTTCGCCTCGGACTTCATGGTGTACGGGCCGGAGCCGTCCACCTCAAGGCCGTCACGGAGCTTGCCCGCCTTGTACTTCTTCTCGCTGACGATGGCCGCCGCCGGGGTGGCGAGCTTGAACGGGAAGGTGGCGTCGGGCGTGGCCAGATGGAAGACGATCTCGCGGTCGCCCTTGGTGTCGATGGTGTCGACATTGGAGAGCAGCGCGGCGGCGCCGTTGTCGTCGTTGATCTTCAGCAGCCGCTCGATGGAGAACTTCACATCGCCGGCGGTGAGCGCGGAGCCGTCGGAGAACTTCAGCCCCTCACGCAGGGTGCAGCGGAAGCTCTGGGACGCCTTGTCCGTGAACTCGCAGGACTGGGCCGCCTCCGGGACGGGGGAACCGCCGCCGCGCGGGGCGTGCATCAGGGTCTGGAGGGTCTGCCGCAGCACGTTCCAGGAGCCCGTGTCATAGGCGTACGCCGGGTCCAGGGGCGCGGGCGAGTCCTTGCTCGCGATCAGCTGATCCGTCATACCGACGACCAGGGAGCCCCCGTCCGCGCCGTCGCCCTCGGAGCTACCGCACGCGGCGAGCACCGGCGCGAGCAGGCCCACCACGGCGGGCAGCACCAGAGTCTTACGGTTCATCCTGGACGTTCTCCTCATCCGGCACTGGGATACAGCGGTCTCGGGGAGGCTTCGCCCCTCACCCGTCGGGGTTGTCCGGACGGCCCGTAAGCCGGCCCGGCCGGGACGGTGGAGGCGCACGATCCGCCTGGGGCGCGTCACGGTGCGGCGAAGACTCGCGACGAGATTAGTCGGCGGCGCCGAGTGGGCCGGACCCGGTGTTTCCGGGCCTGTGTTCGCTGAGTGAGCGCCTCTGTCGCTGAGTAGATGATCAGTGCTCGGAATGATTCGTAAACTCCTCCACCAATCCGGACACAAGGTCACATCTTCCGGACCGGAGGGGAATGCCCGGAGAGTACGGAACCCCGCCCATCGGGCGGGTCACGGTGACGAACGTCACGCCGGAAAACATTCGGAGGATTCCTGCGGAACGGCTATGCGCGGCGGGCGGCGGGTCCTCGCACCGGAATGTTTCCTCCAGCGTGGTCGGGACGGTACGGAACGTGCCCGTCGCTCACGCCCCCGGCGCCACCAGCTCCCGGAGAAAGGCGAGGTCGACGTGCTCCAGCGAACCCACGACGATCCGGCCCTCGGCGGGGGCGATGGGGGCGATGGAGGGGACCGCGACCACCCGGCACCCCGCCGCCTCGGCCGAGGCCACACCGGTGGCGGTGTCCTCGATGACAGCGCATCTCGCGGGCTCCGCACCGAGCTCGCGGGCGGCGAGGAGATAGGGATCGGGATGCGGCTTGGTCCGGGTGACCTCGTCGCCCGCGACGGAGAGGGCGAAGTTCGCCGGGCCGAGGGAGAGCAGGACCCGGTCGATGATCCTCCGGTGGGAGGCGGAGACCAGCGCGGTGGGCACCCCGTGGGCGGCCAGCTCGGCGAGCAGCCGCTCGGCGCCCGGCATCAGGGGGACATCCCGGCCGATGCGGTCCTCGAAGCGGTCGTTGAGCAGCACGGTCAGCTCGGGCAGCGTGATGTCCGCGCCGGTCGCCTCGATGAGATATCCCGCGCTGCGGCTCATCGGGCCGCCGACGACGACATCGCGCCATGCCTCGTCCAGCTGGTGACCCAGCTCGGCGAAGACATCACGCTCGGCGTCCCACCAGAAGCCCTCGGTGTCCACCAGGGTTCCGTCCATGTCGAGGAGGACCGCCTGAAGGGCGGAACGTTCCGCCGAACGGGTCAGGGACGCGGGGACCGTGCTGGTCATCGGCACACCTCCGGGAGGGACGAGAAGGCCGGTCCCCGGTCCGCACGGCTTCCCCGTGCGGAGCAGCGACCGGCCCGCGGTGGACCGACCAGTGTACGACGTGTCACTGGCACATGCCTCGGCCGGACGGACGAGGGGTTACCGGGCCGGTAATCCCTCGTCCACCGGGCGTCAGCGCGCGTTGAAGTACTTCGCCTCCGGATGGTGGATGACGATGGCGTCGGTGGACTGCTCCGGGTGGAGCTGGAACTCCTCCGAGAGATGGACGCCGATCCGTTCCGGCTGGAGCAGGTCGGCGATCTTGGCCCGGTCCTCCAGATCGGGGCAGGCCCCATAGCCCAGAGAGAAGCGGGCGCCCCGGTACTTGAGGGCGAACATGTCCCGTACGTCGGCGGGATCCTCGCCCCCGTAACCGAGTTCGGCGCGGACCCGGGCGTGCCAGTACTCGGCGAGCGCCTCGGCGAGCTGGACGGAGAGCCCGTGGAGTTCGAGGTAGTCGCGGTAGGCGTTGGCACTGAAGAGTTCGGCGGTCTTCTCGCCGATACGGGAGCCGACGGTGACGACCTGGAGGCCGACGACGTCCTTCTCGCCCGACTCCTCGGGGCGGAAGAAGTCGGCGAGGCAGAGCCTGCGGCCACGGCGCTGGCGCGGGAAGGTGAAGCGGGTGCGCTCGGTGCCGTCCTCGTTGAGGAGGATCAGGTCATCGCCCTTGGAGACACAGGGGAAGTAGCCGTAGACGACGGCGGCCTGGAGCATGTTGTCGGTGTGGAGCCGGTCGAGCAGACCGCGCAGCCGGGGCCGCCCCTCGCTCTCCACCAGCTCCTCGTAGCTGGGTCCGTCGCCGGCCCGGTTCTGCTTGAGGCCCCACTGGCCCTTGAAGAGGGCGTCCTCGTCGAGCCAGGTCGCGTAGTCCTTGAGCGGGATGCCCTTGACCACCCGGGTGCCCCAGAACGGCGGGGTGGGGACCGGGTTGCCAGTGGAGACATCGGAGCGGACCGTACCCTCCGGTTCCGGCTGCTGGGTCTGCTGGACGGTGGCCGCCGGGCGGACCCGGCGCTGCTTGAGCTCGGGGAGGGTGGCACCGGGGGTGCCGCGCTTGACCGCGATCAGGGCGTCCATCAGCCGCAGCCCCTCGAAGGCGTCCCGGGCGTAGCGGACCTCGCCGTCGTAGATCGCGTGGAGGTCCTGCTCGACATAGGCGCGGGTGAGGGCGGCGCCGCCGAGGATGACGGGGAAGCGGGCGGCGAGCCGGCGCTGGTTCAGCTCCTCCAGGTTCTCCTTCATGATGACGGTCGACTTCACTAGGAGCCCGGACATGCCGATCACATCGGCCCGGTGCTCCTCGGCGGCCTCGACGATCGCGGAGACGGGCTGCTTGATGCCCAGGTTGACCACGTTGTAGCCGTTGTTGGAGAGGATGATGTCGACGAGGTTCTTGCCGATGTCATGGACGTCCCCGCGGACGGTGGCCAGGACGATGGTGCCCTTGCCCTCCGCGTCGCTCTTCTCCATATGCGGTTCGAGATAGGCGACCGCGTTCTTCATCACCTCGGCCGACTGGAGCACGAACGGGAGCTGCATCTGGCCCGAGCCGAACAGCTCTCCGACGACCTTCATGCCCTCCAGCAGGGTGTCGTTGACGATGTCGAGGGCGGGGCGGTCCTGGAGCGCCTCGTCCAGGTCCGCTTCGAGACCCTTGCGCTCCCCGTCGATGATCCGCCGCCGCAGCCGCTCCTCCAGCGGCAGCCCCAGCAGCTCCTGCGTCTTGCCCGCCTTCAGCGCGGTGGTGTTGACGCCCTCGAACAGCTCCATCAGCTTCTGGAGCGGGTCATAGCCCTCACGGCGGCGGTCGTAGACGAGGTCGAGCGCGACCTCGACCTGCTCCTCGGTGAACCGCGCGATCGGCAGGATCTTCGAGGCGTGCACGATCGCGGAGTCCAGTCCGGCCTTGACGCACTCGTCCAGGAAGACGGAGTTCAGCAGGATCCGGGCGGCCGGGTTGAGCCCGAAGGAGATATTGGAGAGACCAAGGGTGGTCTGCACCTTCGGATGGCGGCGCTTCAGCTCGCGGATGGCCTCGATGGTCGCGATGCCGTCCCCGCGGGACTCCTCCTGCCCGGTGCAGATGGTGAAGGTGAGCAGGTCGATCAGGAGGTCGGCCTCCCGCATCCCCCACTGCCCGGTCAGGTCGTCGATCAGCCGCTCCGCGATGGCGACCTTGTCCTCGACGGTACGGGCCTGGCCCTCCTCGTTGATGGTGAGCGCGATCAGTGCCGCGCCGTGCTCCCGTGCCAGGCCCGCCACCTGGGCGAACCGCGAGTCGGGACCGTCCCCGTCCTCGTAGTTCACCGAGTTGATGACCGCCCGGCCGCCCAGACACTCCAGACCCGCGCGCAACACCGGGACCTCGGTGGAGTCCAGCACGATCGGCAGGGTCGACGCGGTGGCGAACCGTCCCGCCAGCTCCCGCATGTCGGCGACGCCGTCCCGGCCCACATAGTCCACGCACAGGTCCAGCATGTGCGCGCCCTCGCGGATCTGGTCCCGCGCCATCTCCACACAGTCGTCCCAGCGGGCCTCCAGCATGGCCTCGCGGAACTTCTTCGACCCGTTGGCGTTGGTCCGCTCCCCGATCGCGAGGTACGAGGTGTCCTGACGGAACGGCACCGACTGGTAGAGCGAGGCGGCGCCCGCCTCCTCCCGGATCTCACGGGTGGGCGGGACCACGCCCCGGACCCGCTCCACGACCTGGCGCAGATGCTCGGGCGTCGTCCCGCAGCAGCCGCCGACCAGGGAGAGCCCGTACTCACGGACGAAGGTCTCCTGCGCGTCCGCCAGCTCCGACGCCGACAGCGGATAGTGCGCGCCGTCCTTCGTCA
Source organism: Streptomyces sp. NPDC057638 (assembly GCF_042800315.1). NCBI lineage: Bacteria > Bacillati > Actinomycetota > Actinomycetes > Kitasatosporales > Streptomycetaceae > Streptomyces > Streptomyces sp. NPDC057638. The sequence goes on along the minus strand of NZ_JBHVHF010000253.1, from coordinate 6,445 downwards.
GCACCGGCAGGCCCGCGTTCGGCATACAGGAGAGCGCCACCCCGGCGTGCCGGGCCAGATAGCGCAGATGCTCGCTCATCTCGGCCGGGCCGGTGGCGCAGTTCAGCCCGATCATGTCGATGCCCAGCGGCTCCAGCGAGGTGAGCGCGGCACCGATCTCGGATCCCAGCAGCATCGTGCCGGTGGTCTCGACCGTCACCGAGACGATCAGTGGCGCGTCGACGCCCATCCGCTCCAGCGCCCTGCGGGCCCCGACCACCGACGCCTTGGTCTGGAGCAGGTCCTGTGTCGTCTCCACCAGCAGCGCGTCGGCGCCACCGGTGATCAGTCCCTCGGCGTTGGCCTGGTAGGCGTCACGGAGCAGCCCGTACGAGGTGTGGCCCAGCGTCGGCAGCTTCGTCCCCGGCCCGATCGACCCGAGCACCCAGCGCTGGTCGCCGCTGGAGCGGGTGAAGTCGTCCGCGACCTCGCGGGCCACCCGGGCACCGGCCTCGGAGAGCTCGAACACCCGCTCGGGGATGTCGTACTCCCCCAGCGCCGCGAGGTTCGCGCCGAACGTGTTGGTCTCGACGCAGTCCACACCCACCGAGAAGTACGCCTCGTGGACCGAGCGCACGATGTCGGGGCGGGTGATGTTCAGGACCTCGTTGCAGCCCTCCAGCCCCTCGAAGTCCTCCAGTGAGGGGTCCTGCGCCTGGAGCATCGTGCCCATCGCCCCGTCGGCGACGACGACACGGGAGGCCAGAGCTTCCCGGAGGGCCGCGATACGGCTCCGGGCGTCGGCGGAAAGAGGCGAGGGGGTCGGCAACGAGGCCATGGAATGCGCTCCCTGGGATGCGACGGCTGTCGGCTTTGCGCCCTTCGGCGGGAAGGACGCACGGAGTCAGGGTAGCCGGGCGGGGCGCGCGGGGGCGTGGGCGTCCCAGGGGACGGACATCACAATGGGTCCGCGAGGGGTCCTCACCCGGCCGGCGCACGGTGGGTGGACCGCGGTCCTTGGGTGGGTGGACTCCGGTCCTCCCGCACGCGGGCTTCTGTTCCCCCGGACGGCCGCGAGATACTCACTCAGCGGTGACCAAGGTCGACATGGACCGATAGTGTTCAGCATTGTCGAACAGTAGTGGAGAGGGCCCGATCCGATGGCGAAGAACATCCAGTCACTGGAGCGTGCCGCGGCGATGCTGCGCCTGCTCGCGGGCGGAGAACGCCGACTGGGCCTGTCGGACATCGCCTCCTCGCTCGACCTGGCCAAAGGCACCGCCCACGGCATCCTGCGCACCCTCCAGTCCGAGGGCTTCGTGGAACAGGACCCCGCCTCCGGCCGCTACCAGCTCGGCGCCGAACTGCTGCGGCTCGGCAACAGCTACCTCGACGTCCACGAACTGCGGGCCCGCGCCCTGGTCTGGACCGACGACCTGGCCCGCTCCAGCGGGGAGAGCGTCCACCTCGGCGTGCTGCACCAGCACGGAGTCCTCGTCGTCCACCACGTCTTCCGCCCCGACGACAGCCGCCAGGTCCTGGAGGTGGGGGCCATGCAGCCGCTGCACTCCACCGCGCTCGGCAAGGTACTGGCGGCCTACGACCCGGTGGCGCACACCGAGGCCGTCGAGGCCGAACGGGAGGCGTTCACCCCCAGGACCGTCACCGCACTGGCCGAATTCGAGGCCGCACTCGACCACACCCGGGCCCGGGGCTGGGCCGCCGACGTCGAAGAGACCTGGGAAGGCGTGGCCGCGGTGGCGGCGCCGATCCACGACCGGCGGCGGATGCCGGTAGGGGCGGTGGCGATCACCGGGGCGGTGGAGCGGGTGTGTGAGGGACGGGAGCTCCGGTCGGAGCTGGTGGCGGCGGTGCGGGAGTGCGCGCGGGCCGTCTCACGCGACCTGGGCGCGGGCCGCTTCTAGCCCCCTGCGGGCCGCGCCGCACGGGCCCGCCCGCGCGCTGCCGTGGCGGAGCCCCGTGCCCTGGGCGCCGCCCGCTCATGACGGGCGGCTCCCACCCTCCCCCAGCCTTCGGCCGGGGGTACCCCCATCGCCTTGCGGAACCCGTGCCCACAAGCGGGTGGGACCGGCGGGCGGTAGGGGCCCAGGGCCGGCTACCGGACGGGGGCGGGTGCCGGAGAGGGCGCGGGGGTGGGTGGGTTGGCGCATCATCGATAACGATCCGGTTTTCGGACACACGGCCCTTGACGCCGTGTTTACCAGGGATAAAACTGCCGTTCATCGGTCGGCATTGTCGAACATCTACCGGTAATACGCGTTAGAGTGTGGACAGCGCCGAGGGCCGATAACGCCCTCACCTTGAGGGCGCGGATCACCGGCTGGACCCGGGGGTCCGCCTTTCCCTGGACGAAGGACAAAGGAGTCGCGGTGTCCAGCTCCGACATCTTTATCGGCGAGATCATCGGCACGGCCGTGCTGATCCTGCTCGGCGGTGGCGTGGTGGCCGCCGTCACCCTCAAGCAATCCAAGGCGCGCGGCGCGGGCTGGCTCGCCATCACCTTCGGGTGGGGCTTCGCCGTGCTCACGGCCGTCTATATGACCAGCGCCCTCTCCGGCGCCCATCTCAACCCCGCGGTCACGCTCGGCATCGCGATCAAGGACGATTCCTGGTCGAACGTTCCCGTCTACTGGGCCGGTCAGGTGCTCGGCGCGATGATCGGCGCCGCGCTGGTCGTGGTCGCGTACTACGGGCAGTTCATGTCCCACCTCCGGGACCGCGAGATCGTCGGTGACCCCAGCGAGAAGCCCATCGAGGGCCCGCACGGTGGCACCAAGGCCGGTCCGGTCCTCGGCATCTTCTCCACCGGCCCGGAGATCCGGGTCGTCTGGCAGAACCTCGCCACGGAGATCCTCGGCACCGCGATCCTGGTCCTCGCGGTGCTCACCCAGGGTCTCAACGCCGAGGGCAAGGGTCTCGGCGCGCTGGGCGCGCTGATCACCGCTCTGGTGGTCGTCGGTATCGGTCTCTCGCTGGGCGGGCCCACGGGCTACGCCATCAACCCGGCCCGTGACCTCGGCCCCCGTATCGTCCACGCCCTGCTTCCGCTGCCCAACAAGGGCGGATCGGACTGGGGCTACGCCTGGATTCCCGTCGTCGGACCGCTCGCGGGCGGTGCCCTGGCGGCCGGAATCTACAACCTCGCGTTCGTCTGACCGGTGCGCTATGAGCCCTGACCGACGAACCTGGGGCGTACGCATACGTACACCGCGCAGGCACAGCCCGATCCCCACCGAATTCCGCAGGAGCACACCGTGACCGACGCACACCACACCGGGCCCTTCATCGCGGCCATCGACCAGGGCACCACGTCCAGCCGCTGCATCGTGTTCGACAAGGACGGGCGGATCGTCTCCGTCGACCAGAAGGAACACGAGCAGATCTTCCCGAAGCCGGGCTGGGTGGAGCACGACGCCACCGAGATCTGGACCAATGTCCAGGAGGTGCTGGCGGGCGCGCTCGCCAAGGCGGAGATCACCCGCGACGACGTCCTGGCGATCGGCATCACCAACCAGCGCGAGACCACGCTGCTGTGGGACAGGAACACCGGCGAGCCGGTCCACAACGCCATCGTCTGGCAGGACACCCGGACCGACGCGCTCTGTCGGGAGCTGGGCCGCAATGTCGGGCAGGATCGTTTCCGCAGGGAGACCGGTCTGCCGCTGGCCAGCTACTTCGCCGGCCCGAAGGTCCGCTGGCTGCTGGACAACGTCGAGGGTCTGCGCGAGCGCGCCGAGCGCGGCGACATCCTCTTCGGCACCATGGACTCCTGGGTCATCTGGAACCTCACCGGCGGTGTCGACGGCGGTGTGCACGTCACGGACGTCACCAACGCCTCCCGCACCCTGCTGATGAATCTCCACAGCATGGCGTGGGACGACAAGATCCTCGCCTCCATGGAGATCCCGGCCACCGTGCTGCCGGAGATCCGTTCCTCGGCCGAGGTCTACGGCACCGCCAAGGGCGGCGCCCTCGACGGCGTCCCGGTGGCCTCGGCCCTCGGTGACCAGCAGGCCGCCCTCTTCGGCCAGACCTGCTTCGCCGAGGGCGAGGCCAAGTCGACGTACGGCACCGGCACCTTCATGCTCATGAACACCGGTGGCACCCCGGTCAACTCGTACAACGGGTTGCTCACCACCGTCGGCTACCGCATCGGTGACCAGGACCCGGTCTACGCCCTGGAGGGCTCGATCGCGGTCACCGGCTCCCTGGTGCAGTGGATGCGCGACCAGATGGGCCTGATCAAGTCGGCGGCCGAGATCGAGACGCTCGCCCTGTCCGTGGAGGACAACGGCGGCGCCTATGTCGTCCCCGCCTTCTCCGGCCTCTTCGCGCCCTACTGGCGCCCGGACGCCCGGGGCGTGATCGCCGGTCTGACCCGTTACGTCACGAAGGCGCATATCGCCCGTGCCGTGCTGGAGGCCACCGCCTGGCAGACCCGTGAGATCAGCGACGCCATGACCAAGGACTCGGGCGTGGAGCTGGCCTCGCTCAAGGTCGACGGCGGTATGACCTCCAACAACCTGCTGATGCAGACGCTCGCCGACGTCCTGGACGCACCCGTGGTGCGCCCGATGGTCGCCGAGACCACCTGCCTCGGCGCCGCCTACGCCGCCGGTCTGGCCGTCGGCTTCTGGCCGGACACCGACGCGCTCCGCGCCAACTGGCGCCGGGCCGCGGAATGGACCCCGCGCATGGACGCCGACCGGCGTGAGCGCGAGTACAAGAACTGGCTCAAGGCCGTGGAGCGGACCATGGGCTGGCTCGACGAGGAAGACTGACGAGGAGTTTCGACCATGACCACCCTGCAGCGATTCCCCGCCCTGGGGACGCACCCGGCCTCCGGTTCCCTCCCGAGCCGTGCCGAGACCCGTGAGCAGCTCTCGAAGGCGACCTATGACCTTCTGGTGATCGGCGGCGGCATCCTGGGCATCTCCACCGCCTGGCACGCCGCGCAGTCCGGGCTGCGGGTGGCTCTGGTCGACGCCGGTGACTTCGCCGGCGCCACCTCCTCCGCCTCCTCCAAACTGCTCCACGGCGGTCTGCGCTACCTCCAGACCGGTGCCGTGAAGCTCGTCGCGGAGAACCACTTCGAGCGCCGTGCGGTCTCCCGGGAGGTGGCCCCCCACCTCTCCAACCCGCTCACCTTCTACCTGCCCGTCTACAAGGGCGGTCCGCACGGCGCGGCGAAGCTCGGCGCGGGCGTCTTCGCCTACTCGGCACTCTCCGCCTTCGGCGACGGCGTCGGCCATGTCATCAGCGCGGCCAAGGCCCAGCGTGACGTGCCCGAGCTGCGCACCGAGAACCTCAAGGCCGTCGCGGTCTACGGCGACGACCAGATGAACGACGCCCGGATGGCGCTGATGACGGTCCGCGCCGCCGCCGAGGCGGGCGCCACCGTCCTCAACCACGCCGAGGTCACCGGGCTGCGCTTCACCAAGGGCCGGGTCACCGGTGCCGAGCTGAAGGACCGCACCGACGGCACCGAGTTCGGTGTCGACGCCCGGCTGGTGCTCAACGCCACCGGCCCCTGGGTGGACCACCTGCGCCGGATGGAGGACCCCAACGCGGCCCCCTCCATCCGTCTCTCCAAGGGCGCCCACCTGGTGCTCAAGCGGACCTCCCCGTGGAAGGCCGCGCTGGCCACCCCGATCGACAAGTACCGGATCACCTTCGCCCTCCCCTGGGAGGACATGCTGCTGCTCGGCACCACCGACGAGGAGTTCGAGGGCGACCCGGGCGAGGTCACGGTCACCGAGAAGGACACCGCCCAGATCCTGGACGAGGCCGCCTACTCCATCCGTGACCAGCAGCTCTCCCGCGATCTGATCACCTACTCCTTCGCCGGTCTGCGGGTGCTGCCCGGCGGTCCCGGCGACACCTCGAAGGCCAAGCGGGAGACCGTGGTCAGCGAGGGCCGGGGCGGGATGCTCTCCGTCGCGGGCGGCAAGTGGACCACCTTCCGCCATATCGGCCGTACGGTGATGAACAAGCTCGCCGCGCTGCCGGGCCACCCGCTGGCCGAGGACATGGAGCCCATCTCCGCGCTGCCGAAGAAGCTGCCGCTGCCGGGCATAGCCAACCCCAACGCGGTCGCGCACCGGCTGCTGGTCGACGGCGGCACCCCCGGGCCCCGGATGGCGGCGGACACCGCCCGCCACCTGGCGACCCACTACGGCTCGCTCTCCTTCGACATCGCCCGGCTGGCCAACGACGACGCGGCGCTGGCCGAGCGCATCCACCCCGACGCCCCGGAGATCTGGGCGCAGGTGGCGTACGCGCGCGACCACGAGTGGGCCGAGACGGCGGACGACGTGCTGCGCCGCCGTACCACGCTGACCATCCGCGGTCTGGCGACGGACGAGATCCGCGCCAAGGTCGAGGGCATGCTCGGCGAGCGCTGACACGGCCCCGGGGTGACCACCCCGTGAACGAGGGCGGCTCC
>NZ_JBHVHF010000252.1:0-12177 GCF_042800315.1 Streptomyces sp. NPDC057638 | reverse complement strand
GTCCGCGCCCGAGCGCGACCGGCCCCCACCCCCTACAGCACGTTCACGAAGTGCGTCGGCGACACCGCCGCCTCCACCTCGCCGTTCTTCGGCATCACCCAGCGCCAGTCCGCGTCCGCCGTCGGGCGGACGGTGGCGGTGACCGTGCCGTCCGGGCCCGCCGTCACGGTCGTGGCCGGGGTCCAGGCCGTCGTGCCGGTGCGGCGGCTCTCCAGGGTCACCGAGGCGCCCGGGAGGGCCGTCCAGCGGGCCGTGGGCCAGTCCGCGAGCCCGGCGACGCCGGTGAGGGTGACGCGGCTGCCGCTGAAGACGGGTGCGGTCGGGCCGGAGATGGTGATCCGGCTCTGGCGCAGGATCTGGGTGGTGGCGAGGTCGGCCCGGGAGATGTGGCCGACGCCGTCGCGGGAGCGGGCCCAGGCCGCCAGCTTCCACTCGCCCGTGAGGTCATGGCGGCCGAGGTGGGTGGTGGAGCCGAGGGGGAGTTCGGCGTAGCAGTCGGAGGTGGTGTCGTTCTCCTTCACGCAGATCGCCGGGCCGGTGTGCAGGACGGCGTCCGGGCGGTCCGGGGTGCCCCGGTAGAGGCGGGCGCCACTGGCCGCGACTCCGGCCGGGTCGGTGACCTTGTAGCGGACGGCGTACGGGGACGGCGCCCCGGGCGCCTGGCGGAACTCGGGGGCGAGCGGCTGGCCGTCGTTGACGGTCGCGGCGCCGAAGGCGATGGTTCCGGCGGACTCGCCGTAGGTGGCGGCGGGACCGGCGAAGGCGCGCTGGATGACGCGGACGACCGAGTAGGTGCCGCTGGTCGCGGTGGCCCGCAGGGAGATGTGGGCCGCGTCGGCGGGGACGGTGAGCTGCGCGGTCGCGCGCTGCCCGTTCGGTGTGAGTGTCAGCGGCAGCCAGGTGGTGCCGCTGTCGGTGGAGTACTGGATTTCCCGTACGTCGGCGGGGGACCCGGCCCGGCTGGAGGCGGTGGCCTCGATGGTCACCGGGGAGGCACTCGCGCGGTGGTGGTCGTCCAGCCCGTCGACCCGCAGCCCGACGTCCGTCAGCAGCAGCGGGCCCACGATGTCGGGCCGGTCCAGGGTCCACTTGGTGATCTGGACCGGGCTGAGCTGGTCCGGTGAGCCGGTGCGGCGGATGGTCTGGGTGAGGGCGAGCTGGCCCCATGAGCTGATGTCCGACACGACCGGCTCGGTGAGCTTGCGGCCCCGGGTGTCGAGGTGGGTGACCGTGGACTGCTGGACCGTCAGGTCTTGTACGGCCGCCGGGTCCCAGCCCTGGTTGCCGACGCCGTCACCGAACGCGCAGCGCTCGTCGATGGTGATCCGCCAGTGGGTGAAGGTCGACCTGCCCGCGCACGGCCGCTGGGCGAACGGCGCCGCCCCGAAGCTCAGCCCCGGGTTGTCGCCCTGCGTCAGCGTGCGCGGCGTGCCCTCCAGGCTTCCGCCCTCCGCGTACCCGGCCGCGTGCCGGATGGAGGTCCCCGGCGTCACGTACTCGGTGACGGTGGACGGGAAGCGGGCGGGGGAGATCGCGGAGCCGCCGGTGCCGTCGCCGACGCTGCGCCAGGTGAGCAGGGATCCGGTGGTGCCGGGGCCCTGGGGGCGCAGGGTGGTGGTGGTCTTCGCCAGGTCGGCGGTGCGCACGGAGGCCGTGGGCGACGCGGGGATGGTGTGCTGGAAGGAGTGGAAGAGGTCGTACCGGTACGGGCTCGGGTGGTTCGCCGTCGAGCCCGACTTCACCAGCACCTGCTGCACCCGCAGGGCCACGCCGGGCAGGGTGAACGGGGTCACCCGGACGGTCTCGCCCGCGCCGCCGACCGAGCCGACGACATCGCCGTTGGGCATCCGCAGCCAGACCGAGCCGCTCTCCAGGCGCGCGGTCGGCTCGTCGACGCTGAGCGCCACCTCCTGGGCGCGGGTGGCGTCGAGGGTGACGGTCACGGCCGTGCCCCGGACGGTGAAGCTCTCGGTGAGCAGCAGGCTGGGCTGGCCGGGGGCGGTGTAGACCCCGGCGGTGAGGTAGTCGCCGGGCGGCAGGCTGGCCGTGCCGCCGGTGCCGAACTGTTCCGCCTGGACGGGGTGGGCGGCCCAGGTGGCGCGGTTCCAGACCTTCAGCACGGGCCCCTCGTGGCTGGCGCCCGCGAGCTGGATCCGTACGGTCTGGCTGGTGGCCGCCGAGCGCGGCGCGGCCTTCGGCTGGGCGCCCGCGCGGACCGTGGTGGCCTTCAGCGGCTTCTTGTTCTGGGTGGCCCGCCCGGTCGGGCGGATCTCCAGCGTCCCTCCGGCGCGGGCGTAGATATACGGGGCCGGGCGGGCCGGGTCCTGCGGTACGAGACGGAAGGCGCCCTTCGCCCGAGCGCCCGGCTCGACCTCGACGCGGTCGCCGGTCGTGAGCGTGGTGGTGACGGCCTTCGTGGCGCTGGCCTTCGTGGCGCCGGGCGCGGGCTCGGCCCGCTCGACGGCGGTGGCGGTGGCGGCGCTCGGCGCTGACCCCAGCAGGACCGCCGCCGCGGCGACCGCGCCCGCCAGGGCGCCGCTCGCCGTTCTTCGTATGGTTCCGTGCGGGCGTATGCCCATCGGATCTACCCCCCTTGAATCCCAGACGCCCCACGCGCCTCGGAGAAGGCCAGTAAATCCGCCAACTGTCCTGTATGTGCGGCCACTTCGCGCCGTATTGGGTCCAGAAAGCGGCGGCGCGCCGGGTTGCCCTCGGCCCCGGGTCCGGTACGCGGAAGGGCGCCGGTCCCAGCGGACCGGCGCCCCTCCTCCGTACCTCTCCGGCGTCAGACGGCCGTCAGCGCACATCCACATGGAACGACGGCGACACCGCCGCGCCCACCTCGCCCGTACGCGGCAGCAGCCAGCGCCAGTCCGCGTCGAACGCGGCCTTCTGGACGGCGCTGACCGTGCCGTCCTTCGCGGTCTTCACGCTCGCCGCCCTGGTCCAGGTGGTGGCGTTCGGCCTGCGGTACTCCAGCTGGACCGGGATGCCCGGCAGGGCGTTCCAGCGGCCGGTGGACCAGTCGGTGATGCCCGCGATGCCCTTCATGGTGAAGGAGCGGCCCTTGGTGACCGTGGTGGTCGGGCCCGAGATCGTGATCCGGGTCGGACGCAGGATCTGCACCCGGGCCAGGTCCTCCCGGATGGTGAAGCTGGTGCGGTCGGCCGAGCGGGCCCAGCCCGCCACCCGCCACTCGCCCGCGAGGTCATTGCGCCCGAGGTCGCCCTGGGCGCCGAACCGGAAGGAGGCCACGCAGTCGAAGGTGTTCAGGCTGTTGCGGGCGCAGCCCAGCGGCGTGGTGACGGGGAGCATCGCGTCCGGGCGGCTCGCCGGCCCCCGGTAGAGGTGGAGGCCGTGCCGCAGCGGGCCCTTCGGGTCGCTGATCTGGTAGGTGATCGAGTACTGGGGGTCCTTCCAGCTGGCGGCCAGCGGGGGCGCGATCACCCGGCCGCCGTTGACCTTCATGCCGGTGATCCGGATGGGCCCGGAGTCCGCCACGGGCGACGGCGCGGGGCCCGCGAAGGCGCGCGTCACCGTCTGGCGCGCGGTGGCGCCGTCGGATCCGGTGGCGGCGGCCCGCAGCGAGACGGAGACGGCGCCCGCGGGCACGGTGAACCGCGCGGTGACCTCGGCGCCCGAGCCTGTGTGTCCCACGGCGTGCCAGGTCCGGCCGTCGTCGAGCGAGTACTCGATCCCGTCCACGACGGCGGTGACCCGGTGCACCCGGGAACTGGCCGTGGCGGTGACGGTGACGGGCGCGGAGCCCGCGCGGTTGCGGTCGTCCAGCCCGTCGGCGCGCAGCACGACGTCCGTGAGCGGGACGGTGGCCTGCCCCTCGGCGGGGACATACGTCCACTCGGTGCGCTGCTCGGGGGTGAGCGTGAGCGGATGGCTGTACTGACGGCGGGTCAGGCTCACCGCGTGCCGGACCCCGGCGGGCCGCAGGGGGACCGCCCAGGAGCTGTACTGGTCGCGGGTCTCGTCCTGGACGACCGTGCCGTCGGCGGTGTGGATGAGCCGCTGGTCGCTCTGGTAGGGGCGGTACCGCGAGCCCACCGCGTCGTCGAAGGTGCAGTACTCGTGCAGGTTCAGATAGCCGTTGTACACATGGGTGTTCGAGGCCTGACAGGGGCGCGCGGCGATCACCGGCTGGCCGATGACCAGGTCCGGATTGGCGCCGAGCTGCGGATGGCGCGTCGGGCCGTAGACGGAGTTCCCGTCGGTGGGCTGGAGTGAGTGGACCACGGACTGCCAGGGAGTGGCGTACTCGACGGTGGCCGAGGGGACCCTGACCTGACTGACGAGGGCGAGACCGGCGTAGGAGCCGTCCCCGGTCTGGAGCGTGGCGATGGCGTCCGTGCCGCCCAGGGGCCGCAGGGTGACCTTGGTGCGGGCCAGCCCGGAGGCGGCGACGGAGACCGTCGGCGTGGCCGGGACGCTGTTGGTGAACTCGTGCCGCAGGTTGTAGCGGTAGGGACTCGGCGCGTTGACCGAGGAGCCCGCCTTGACCATCGTCTGGTGCAGTCGCACGGTCATCTTCGGCAGGGAGATCCGGTTCATCCGGACCGAACCGCCAAGACCACTGCGCACCTCGCTCGTGTACTGCGACGGCGTCGTCACCGCGAGCGCGCTGTATTCGGTGCGGGCCGTGGTGTCCTTGACCCGATGGGTGACCTCGGCGGTCTCCTTCGCGTCCAGGGTGAGCTTCTGGTCCTTGTCGCCGACCGTGAAGGTCTCGCCGATGACATGGCTCGGCCCGCTCACGCTGGTGAACATGCCGAAGACCACATACCGGCCGGCCGGCAGGTCGACGGTCCCGTCATGACGGGTCTGGCGTTCGCGGACGTTGAACCACTGCCAGGTGTCCCGGTCCCAGACGTTCATGGTGAAGCCGTCATGGGTGCCGTTGACATAGGTGAAGCGGACCTGCCGGGTGGGCCCCGACGGGGCGGTGGACCGCCCGGCCGCGGCGGTCCGTTTGGCGGCGGGTACGGGCACGGTGACCGGCTCCGCCCGGTGGGCCGTCCCGGCCGCGCGGACCTCGATGGTGTCGCCGCCCCGCACCAGCGCGTACGGCTGTCCGGCCGAGCCGGGCCCGGGAACGACGCGGTACCCCCCCTGGGTCCCCGCGTCCGCCCGGCCGACCTCCAACCGCTCTCCGTTGCCGAGGGGTACGGAGGTGGTGGCCCCCGCCGCCCCTGGTCCGCCGCCCTGGTGACCGGTTCTCTTCGGTGGAGTCGCCGGATTGGTGCTCGCGGCGCCGGAGGTGGCAGGCTCGGAGCCTGGATCCGGAACGGTATCCGCCACCGCTCCCGTGACGGGCGCCAACAGCGTCCCCGTCAGGGCCAGCACCACCGCCGCGCTCGCCCGGCGAGCCCTTCGGTTGTGTCGCATATGTAGGTGTTCTCCCCCCTCGCGCCCTGGCGCGCCCTGCGCCAAGGGCCACAGGTGCACCATCAGACTCCTCAGCCACAGGTGCACCGGGAGGTTAACCCTCGTCCGCTTCCGCCGCCAACCGCCCCTTTCCACCGTTATTTTCTGGTCACGGCCTTTGGCTGACCATCACCGCAACCCTCCCGGGAGCACCGGCGCCGCGATACGGCTGGGCGCGTGTGGGCCGGTATACGGATCCGTTCGCGTACAGGATCAACGAAATGCTGCCTCCGGCACTCCCGGGTCGATCCACAGAGGCCCCGGCCAGCCTCGGCGCTGAGGACTGCCACCCCTCTGCCCGCCTCCGGCCGCACGGGTTTATGCCACAACGCGCATAGTCGCGTCCCTGCATGGACGCCCGGTTGGTGCCCCCGTACGGTCATGGCCATCAGGGGTCGACCGGCCCCGGGCATAAGGGGGTTCGATCATGGCTCGTGAGGAACTGACCCGGCTTACCGGTAACGGAAACGGCACGTGCGGAGGCGAGGACTGCCCAAACGTCTACCGCACGGTCAAGGGGTCGTTCCTGGTCCAGGGTGACGTGTCCCGCGCGTTCGACGCCTCGGAGGGAGAAGGGCTCGTGGAGATCCCGGAGGAGACGTTGCGGGAGGCTTTTCGTGCTCTTGGATGGTGAGAACTGGAGCCGCCGATTCGCGGGGATCACACACGAAGCATGGCGACTCGAAACCCTCCCGCAGTATCTCGTACCACAGGAGGCTGAAGATTTCTCGGCTTTCCGTGCGGGGCGGTCACTGACTCCCTATACAGCTTCCGCCTACACCGAACGCGTCACGCGTCAGCGAACCGAGGGCAAGCACAACGGCCGTGTGCACATCGTGACACAACCACTCTCCGACTATCTGCGGTTCGAGTTCAGTCGCTACTACGGGGTACACGCCCAGGCGGGCGACAACATTCGCATCCTCGATGTGACCAACCGGTCGAACCCTCTTGAAGGGGTTCAAGATTTCTGGATGTTCGACCAGTCGGAAGTAGTCCTCATGAATTATGAGGCGGACGGCACTCAGATCAACCGCGAGGTATTCGCGGGTGATGTCTCCCCCTTCATCGAGTACCAGCGCATCGCCATCAAGGCTTCGGTGCCCTTCCAGGAGTACGTGAACGGTGGCCATCCAGCCTGATCAGCTTGACCAGTCCGGGCTGGAACTGGCAGCTATGCTCAAGCATCTTCGCAAGCAAGCCGGGCTCTCAGGGGTCCGGCTTGCCGCGCGTTGCAACATGTCACAGTCCAAGGTCAGCCGTATTGAGGGCAACAGGGTCCGTCCATCCCTCGTGGATGTCGAGCAGATCTTGAAGGGACTGGGGGCATCTCCGACTGTTGCGGCCGAAGTGATGGCGCTGGCCCGCATCACCCAGACGGAGTGGCAGGGCCGCAGAGCCTTGCACCGCAAGGGTCTGGATAAGAAGCAGTTAGAGCTAGCAGGCATAGAGGCGTCTACCACAGACTTCCGGTACTTCCTTCTCTCCATGGCAACGGGCCTTTTGGCAACCCCGGAATACATCAAGGAAAGTATCGCCGACACTCCGCCTGCGCAGCAGGCCAAGGCTGTGGCTATGAAGCTCGAACGGCAAGCCGTGTTGCTTGACCGATCCAAACGCTTCAGGTTCATCCTGACCGAGCAAGCCGTGAAGTATCCACTCGTAGCCCCTGACGCCATGGCCATGCAGGTTGACCGGCTGATCTCTCTGTCTCGGCAGGGAAATATCCAGATCGGGGTGCTGCCGATAGGTGTGAAGTTCAGCAGTACTCCGCTGAGTACGTTCACGGTGTACGACGACCGTTTGGCGACCATCGAGACAGATCTGGGCGCTGCCGTATTCAGGAGCCCGAAGGATATTTGTTCGCTCCTCGACCGGTTCAGCAGATATGAGTCGTACGTAATCGTCGGTGACGATGCGCGGGAGTTACTGACGCAGTGGGCATGGACATTCCGCCGATGATCTTTAGTCCACAACGCGCATAGTTTCACCATGCCCATCAGTTTCAGGGGATTATTGATCGCCAACGGACTACCGGGCTCTGGAGGACAGCGGATGACTGCACGCGTATGGATGGGGTCGGTTCTCGCTCATCCGGTGTCCGGGAGGAAGGCAACCGCCCCGTCGATGAGGCCAAGGGCGGGGCTCAACTCAGCCGGCCGCGATCACTCGGCGTGGCCGGGCCCAAGCGAGTGCAGTGCACCACTCCACACAACAGGAGGTCTTGCACGATGAGCACAGCAGTCGAGACGCGAACCCGTGATCCGCGCACCATCCTGAACGCGCTGGAGGAGCGCGTTCCTCACCTCGTGACGGATGTGGGCGTGGCCGACCTGTGGGAGCGGGAGGTTCGTCTCCTCCTCCGGGACAGCGTGGCCGTTCGCAGCCTCGCGGAACGCATCCTCGGTCAGGGCATCGCCTACGTCGTCACCGCGATGGAGAACCCCGGCATCGACATGGGCGTCGGGTACACGGTGGACATCGGCGTTCACCAGCTCATTCTCGACACGCCCCTGTACTTCGCCCTCTGCGACGCTCACAACGGCGGCCGATACAAGCACCACGCCCCGCTGATCGAACGGCGCCGTGACGGCACGGTGGCACACACGGCCGAACTCATCCGCGCGGCCGGATTCACTGTCGATGACGAGCTGTGGGACACCGACGCGTCCGACTGCTCGCCGTGCAACGACAAGGTCCCGGACAGCCACTGAACCGGCGGTACAGTTCCTGCCCCTATTCTCCCTCCGGAGGGTGGGGGCGCGGCGCTGCCGTACCCCTAACTAGACCTGAAGGAAGCTCCGTTGCCCGCACGACACGACCTCGACAGCGAACGCGAACTCTGGGACACCTATGCCGAGAGCACCCGGAAGGACGTGTTCGAGTCAGACCCCGCTTTCCGGTGGACGCAGTACGCCGGGCACGGGCCGGGCCCCGAACTCCTCGGCGCGCCGGAATCCGTCCTCGAAGTCGGATGCGGCACCGGCCGCGCCCTGGCGTACCTCGCTCAGCAGGGCATCAAGGCGACCGGCGTCGACATGTCCGCGGTCATGGTGGCGAACACCATGGAACGGTGGGGCCCCATGGGGGTCCAATTCGTGTGTGCGGAGGTTCTTTCGTACCTGACCGAAACCACGGAGACCTACGACGCGATCTATTCGATGTTCGGTGCCGTCTGGTTCACCGACCCGGCCAAACTCCTCCCCTTGATTGCAGCCCGGTTGAATCCGGGCGGCGTCCTCGCCTTCTCTCACCCCCCGGCCATTCCCGGCGCGTACGGACCGCAAGGAATGTACAAGGGCGGATTCGCGGGTAAGGCGATGTACACATACCGCTATAGCTACACGCTCAGGAAATGGGAAAACCTATTGCGCAAGGCTGGATTCAAGGAAGTGGAGGTGCGCGAATTGGAGGCCCCGACGCAAGGTCACATCGGGACCCTGATCGGCCGTGCCGTCACGGCCTGAAAGGCGACCTGAATTCATCAGGCTGCCAGCTTGAGGCCAACCAAACGGACGGGGTCAATCTCTGTGACGGACCTGCGGGGCCTGCGGACGTACGGACGTACGGACGCACAGAACCGGCCTACGCCGGGAAGCGCCGGTCCACCCAGCGCCACGCCAGCTCCAGCAGCAGCGCGCCACCCGCCGCGATGCCCACCGCGCTCCATGGCAGCACCACCCCCACCAGCTTCAGCGCGAAGAACTCCTGGAGCCACGGCACCACCAGCACCACCACGAAACCCAACCCCATCGCCGCCACCAACAGCACCCGCCACCAGGTGTAGGGCCGCGCGATGATGGCCAGCACCCACATCGCCACCAGGAAGAGCGTCAGCGTCGCCGCGCTCGTCTCCGCCTCCAGCGAGCCCGCGCCCGTGTAATAGGAGCGCGCCAGCAGATAGGTGGCGAACGTGGCCGCCGCCGCGATGACCCCGGCCGGGATGGCGTACCGCATCACCCGCCGGACGAAGTGGGGCCGGGCCCGCTCCCGGTTGGGCGCCAGCGCCAGGAAGAACGCCGGGACCCCGATCGTCAGCGTCGACAGCAGCGTCAGATGCCGGGGCAGAAAGGGGTACTCGACCTGCCAGCACACCACCAGGATCGCCAGCAGCACCGAGTAGACCGTCTTGGTCAGGAAGAGGGTGGCGACCCGGGTGATGTTGCCGATCACCCGGCGGCCCTCGGCGACCACCGACGGCAGCGCGGCGAAGCTGTTGTTCAGCAGCACGATCTGCGCCACCGCCCGGGCCGCCTCCGAGCCCGAGCCCATGGCGACCCCGATGTCCGCGTCCTTCAGCGCGAGGACGTCGTTGACGCCGTCGCCGGTCATGGCGACCGTGTGGCCGCGCGACTGGAGCGCGCCGACCATGTCGCGCTTCTGCCGGGGGGTGACCCGGCCGAAGACGGTGTGGTCGTCCAGCTCCCGTGCCAGCGCGTCCTGTTCGGTGGGCAGCCGGCGGGCGTCGATGGTCCGTTCGGCCCCGGGCAGGCCCAGCTTGCCCGCGACGGCGCCCACGGCGACCGCGTTGTCGCCGGAGATCACCTTGGCGGCGACCCGCTGCTCCTCGAAGTAGCGCAGGGTGTCGGCGGCATCGGGCCGCAGCCGCTGCTCCAGCACCACCAGCGCGGTGGGCTCGGCCCCCTCGACCCGGTCCAGCGCCGTCCCGGCCGCGCGGGCCAGCAGGAGCACCCGCAGCCCGCGCCGGTTCAGCTCCTCGATCCCGGTGACCCCGGCAAGCGCGGCGTCGTCGGCGGGGAGCAGGACGTCGGGCGCGCCGAGCAGCCAGGTGGCCTCCGCCCCGCCTCCCGTCCCGGAGGCATCCGGACCAGGACCGGGACCAGGACCGGGACCCGGATCCGCCGCGAGCCGGGCCGCGCTGTACTTCCGCGCCGACGAGAACGGCAGGGCCTCCACCACCCGCCAGCCCCGCCCCTGCCCGTCACCCCCCTGCACCGGGCAGGCGTCGATGATCGCCTGGAGGGAGGCGTTCGGGCGGGGGTCGGCGGCGCCCAGGGCGCCCAGTACCCCTCGTACCGCCGTCTCCTCCGCGCCGCCGAGGGGGCGGATCTCGGCCACGTCCATCCCGCCCTCGGTCAGGGTGCCGGTCTTGTCGAGACAGACGACATCGACCCGGGCCAGCCCCTCGATCGCGGGCAACTCCTGCACCAGACACTGTTTGCGCCCCAGCCGGATCACCCCGATCGCGAAGGCGACCGAGGTGAGCAGCACCAGACCCTCCGGGATCATGGGCACGATCCCGCCGACGGTCCGGGCGATGGAGCCCTTCAGATCGTTCTGCTTGACCACGAGCTGACTGATGATCAGGCCGATCGCGGTGGGGACCATCATCCAGGTCACGTACTTGAGGATGGTGGAGATCCCGCTCCGCAGCTCGGAGTGGACCAGGGTGAACCGGGACGCCTCCTCCGCGAGCTGCGCCGCGTACGCCTCCCGCCCCACCCGGGTCGTGGTGAACGCGCCCGTCCCCGCGACCACGAAACTCCCCGACATCACCGGGTCACCGGGCCGCTTCACCACCGGATCGGACTCGCCCGTCAGCAGCGACTCGTCGATCTCCAGGTTCTCCGCCTCCGCGACCTCGCCGTCCACGACGACCTTGTCCCCGGGCCCGAGTTCGACCAGGTCCCCGAGGACGATCTGGGAGGTGGAGACCTCGGCGGCGACACCGTCCCGCCGTACGGTCGGCTTCGCCTCGCCGATCACCGCGAGCCCGTCCAGGGTCTTCTTCGCGCGCAGCTCCTGCACGATCCCGATACCGGTGTTGGCGATGATCACAAAGCCGAAGAGGCTGTCCTGGATCGGCGCGACGATGAGCATGATGACCCACAGGACGCCGATGATCGCGTTGAACCGGGTCAGCACATTGGCCCGGACGATGTCGGCGACCGAACGCGAGGACCGTACGGGTACGTCGTTGACCTCCCCCCGCGCCACCCGCTCCGCGACCTCGGCGGTGCTCAGCCCATGGGCGGGCGTACGCGGTCCCGATGCCCTTGATGGTCCCGGCGGTCCCGGCGGCGGTACGGGGTGGACGGGATCCAGCTCCGCCCCCGCGTCGATGACAGGGCCGCCGCGCTCGGGGCCGTCGGTGTCGGTCGATGCCCGCTGGGTCATGGTTCGTACGGTACGGGCGGGCAGCCGACTTCACCCGCCGAAGGCGGGGTCCGGCGGGCGGGTGTCGGAAAACGTCAGGCCGCTGACGGGTCCGCCGTCAGGACGCGGTGTGCGGCGCGTCCGGCCGCTCCTCGGCGGCGGTGGCCTCGGCGCGCTTGATCGCGGCGTCTCGCCGACGGACGTACCAGATGCCGATCAGACCGAGACCGGCTCCGGCGAGACAGGTCCAGACCCACCACATCAGGCCACGCTCGTCGAACCACGAGTAGAAGGGGATCTGAAGGAGGAAGAGGACAAACCAGATGATCGTGCCACCGGTGATGGTCCCGACGACGGGACCCTCCAGTGGCTCGGGCGCCTCATGCTTGGGGGTCCACTTCGCCATACCCCCAGTCTATTCACCCCCCGCGCCCCCATCCGGCCCTGCCCCTGCGCCCCCGTCAGGGTGGGCCCCGCCCCGGCTTCCGCCGTGGGAGCTTCGCCAGCGGGTCACAACAAGGGCCTGTGCCGGTGAGTAGCTCCGTGTGAGGGTTCGCTCTACCCGAGGTCGGTTCTGAGCCGAAGGGGCGCGCCCGGGGGGACCCCCAGCGCCCCGGTGGGGGT
>NZ_JBHVHF010000251.1:0-12227 GCF_042800315.1 Streptomyces sp. NPDC057638 | reverse complement strand
CCGGTATCCCTACCGGTGCGGCCCGCCCTCTGTTCTGGGCAGTCCCCGCTGGGGAGCGGGCTCGCTACGATGCGATACGGGGTGTCCCCACGCTGACCGAGGGAGCACACCCCGGAACGGAAGCCCCCGGCGAGAAGGCGAGGATCGGCTTTCATGGGGCGTCGGCTGATACCGCTCACGCTGGACAATCTCTCCGATCTTCCAGAACGCTGCCGACGGTGTGTCTTCTGGGAGCTTGACCCCGTCCGTGGGGAGGCGGCGATCCACGCGGGCAGTGCGGAGCTGGAGAAGGAGGCCTGGATATCCGCCGTCCTCCTGGAGTGGGGGTCCTGCGGCCGGGTGGTCTATGTCGATGAGGCACCGGTCGGGTTTGTGCTCTACGCGCCTCCCGCGTATGTGCCCCGCGCCTCTGCCTTCCCTACCAGCCCTGTCTCGGCCGACGCCGTCCAGTTGATGACGGCGTGGATCGACCCGGCCCACCAGGGCCAGGGGTTGGGCAGAGTGATGGTGCAGACCATGGCGAAGGACGTACTGCGCCGGGGCTTTCGGGCGATCGAGGCGTTCGGCAGCGTCCGCCGCACCGAGCCCGTCTGTGTTCTTCCCGCCGGTCATCTGCTGGCCGTGGGCTTCAAGACCGTCCGCCCACATCCGCACTATCCCCGGCTACGGCTGGAGCTGAGAACCACGTTCTCCTGGAAGGAGGATGTCGAGTTGGCGCTGGATCGATTGCTCGGGCGCAAGGAGCCCATCCTTCGGCCGCTCTGACCGTGGGGGGCAGGCGGAGACGGCCGAGGGGCTCACTCCTGTGGTGGAGTGAGCCCCTCGATGTTTCACGTGAAACATCGCCGCTCTTAGGCGAGGAAGTTCTCCAGGTCGCGCTCGATGGCGGCCTTGGGCTTGGCACCGACGATGGTCTTGGCGACCTCGCCGTTCTGGTACACGTTCAGCGTCGGGATCGACATGACGCCGTACTTGGCGGCGGTGGCGGGGTTCTCGTCGATGTTGAGCTTCACGATCTCGATCTTCTCGCCGTGCTCGGCCGCGATGGCCTCCAGCGACGGGGCGATCTGACGGCACGGACCGCACCAGGCGGCCCAGAAGTCCACCAGAACGGGCTTGTCGCTCTTGAGGACGACCTCATCGAAATCGGCATCGGTAACGTTCTTCAGCGCGCCGGCCACGGCGGCCTCCTTCACTGCTTGTGGGGGATGAAAGGGAAACGACGACGGAGGTCAGGCCGCGACGACCTTCTCCGGCTCGGGCGTCTCGGCGGCGTCGGCGAGAGCGGCGAGGTAACGCTCGGCGTCCAGGGCGGAGGAGCAGCCGGTCCCGGCCGCGGTGATCGCCTGGCGGTAGGTGTGGTCGACCACGTCGCCCGCCGCGAAGACTCCGGGGAGGTTGGTACGGGTGGAGGGAGCTGCCACCTTGAGATAGCCCTCGTCATCGAGGTCGAGCTGTCCCTTGAAGAGCTCGGTCCTGGGGTCATGGCCCACGGCGATGAACAGGCCGGTGACCGCGAGCTCGGAGGTCTCACCCGACTTGGTGTTCCGCAGGGTCAGCCCTGTGAGCTTCTGGTCTCCGTGGATCTCGGCGACCTCGCTGTCCCAGGCGAAGGAGATCTTCGGGTCGGCGAAGGCGCGCTCCTGCATCGCCTTCGAGGCGCGCAGGCTGTCCCGGCGGTGGACGATGGTGACGGACTTGGCGAACCGGGAGAGGAAGGTGGCCTCCTCCATCGCCGTGTCACCGCCCCCGATCACCGCGATGTCCTGGTCCTTGAAGAAGAAGCCATCGCAGGTGGCGCACCAGGAGACACCACGACCGGAGAGGGCGTCCTCGCGAGGAAGGCCCAGCTTCCGGTGCTGCGAACCGGTCGCGACGATCACAGCCTTCGCCCGGTGGACCGTTCCGACGGTGTCGGTGACGGTCTTGATGTCACCGCTGAGGTCGACGGAGACGATGTCATCCGCCACGAGCTCGGCGCCGAAGCGCTCCGCCTGCGCGCGCATGTTGTCCATAAGGTCCGGGCCCATGATGCCGTCGCGGAACCCGGGGAAGTTCTCCACATCGGTCGTGTTCATCAGCGCGCCACCAGCTGTGACGGCTCCCTCGAACACCAGCGGCTGCAACGAAGCGCGCGCTGTGTAGAGCGCCGCCGTGTAGCCGGCCGGCCCGGAGCCGATGATGATCACGTTACGAACGTCGCTCACGGGTTTCTTCCTCGTCTCTGCTGACTAGGCTGTTGCCTGCGGGGCCGGGGTAATGCCTCTCACCCCACCCAACGGATACTAAGGGGCGCGCATTCCCGGGAGCGCGGCGCAGCGCAGGGAGGCGGTCAGCGGAGTTCGTAGGTCTCGGTCAACCGAAGCTCACCAGACGGTTCGCCCGAGCTCTCACAGTCCGCCGCGACCACATAGGCGGTCACTCTCTGAGGCGTTGAGGCATCGGGGAACACGAGGAGGTAGGCCGCCTCACTCTCGTACCGGCCCTTTTCAAAGCCCAGCGGCGTGCCTGATCGTCCCGTGGCCTGCTGCACACAGGAAGGCGGGGCATCGGAGTGCCGCAGCAGCCGGGGAGTGCCACCGTCATCCGGGGCGGACGAGCGCTGACCGCCCCCACCGCCCAGCGCCCTGGTGTGGCCGCCCGTGAGTGAGCGAACCTGGCCCTCCAGGGCACCCTTGCGGAATTCCGGGCCGCTCTGCCGGGTCGGGGCCTCTGTGGCGCTCGGTGGCGCGGACTCCGATGAGAGGAGTGTCTGGACCAGGGGGACACTCGCCCCCAGGACCACCACCGTGAGCAGAGACCCAAGGATCAGCGCTCGCCGCCGCCCCCGACCAGCGCGGGCAGAGTCCTTCCGGCCGGGTCCGCTGGTCCCTCGGGCCTGTCCCCGGGGGCGGTCGATGCCCGCGGGCTTCCCGGGATGAGGAGGCGATGTTTCACGTGAAACATCGCTCCCCCGCTGCGGAAGCGAGGGACCGTTCTCCCTTTCGGCGGTGAGGGCCGCGTCCAGCCGGTCGGCGATATCGGTGGGCATGGGCCCGGCATCGGCAACAGTGCCCAAGAGCTCGCGTACCTGCTCCAGGGAGTCATAGACCTCGGTGCACAGAGCGCAGTCGTCCAGATGCTCCCGGAGGGCAGAGCTGTCCTCGGTGGAGAGCAGGCCCTCCAAGAGATCGGAGATCTCGGAGACGTCCGGATGCTGAGTCATATCCGCCGTGGATGTCATGCGCGCCCACCTCCGCCCTTCACTGCGGCAGGGTCGGTCGGCCCTGCGTCTGGCTCTGCGGACGGTGGTGGGACGGAATCCCGTCGCGTCCGGTTCCTCTGTGCGCCGCTGTTCTCCCTTCCCGTGGTGGGAGGGGACTCCCGGAGATGGGAGAGCAAGGGCAGCAACCGGGCCCGCCCCCGGGCGCAGCGGCTCTTGACGGTACCGGTGGGCACATTGAGGACCTCGGCCGCCTCCGCGACCGGGTACCCCTGCATATCGACCAGCACCAGCGCGGCCCGCTGGTCCACGGGGAGTTTGGCGAGCGCCGCCAGAAGCTGACGGTGGACATCCTGACGCTCGGCGGGGGCCGCAGCCGACTCATGAGGTTCGAGAAGCTGTTCCAGCCGCTCGGTGTCATCGACGGGCGCCGTTTTACGGGAGGCCGCCTTACGGGCCCGGTCCAGGCAGGCGTTCACCGTGATGCGATGGAGCCAGGTAGTGACGGCGGACTGGCCACGGAAGGTGTGGGCGGCGCGGAAGGCCGACATGAGGGCGTCCTGAACGGCGTCCGCGGCCTCTTCCCGGTCCCCCAGGGTGCGCAGGGCGACGGCCCAGAGCCGGTCCCGGTGCCGCCGTACGAGTTCACCGAAGGCGTCCGGGTCCCCGGCGACATGGTGCGCCAGTAGATCCTGGTCGCTGGTGACGCCGAGTATCGCGTCGTCCAACGGTGCGCCCCCTCCCCTGTCCGCTCAGCCGGTGACCTTGATCTCCGAGATCCCCGTCTGGAATCTGCCGCCCGAGATCGGCGGAAGCTTGGTCAGCCAGACCAGAACGTACCGTGCCCGGACCGGGACGTTGGGCTTGAGGGCCACATTGGTACCCGTGGCCGAGGCAACGGTCCTGAAGCCCTTCTGGGTCTCCGGCACCGCCTCCGCGTTCTCCGGGGCGACGCGCAGTTCCACCCCCGTACGTCCGCTGAAGGAGACGGCGACGGAGGAAACCTGCT
This sequence comes from Streptomyces sp. NPDC057638, assembly GCF_042800315.1. NCBI lineage: Bacteria > Bacillati > Actinomycetota > Actinomycetes > Kitasatosporales > Streptomycetaceae > Streptomyces > Streptomyces sp. NPDC057638. Next base: position 8,016 of record NZ_JBHVHF010000251.1, on the reverse strand, counting down.
GGACCGAGCCAAGGTCGACCACCGCACCGATGCCGTCCTTGAGGTTGCCGAACTTGGCACTCCCGTACCAGTTGGGCGTCCAGAAGGTGCTGGGGTCGCCATCGTGGGCGTTCCCTATGGTTCTCGGTGACTCCTCGTAGTCGCCCTTGGGCGGCGGGTCGAAGTCGAGCACATCGGCGATGGCGACCGGCAGATGAGTGGCGCTCGGCGGAGTGTTCTCGGTGTTCTTCTTGTCGGTCTGTGACTGTTCGCCCGACCGGTCCCTGCCGCCCCCGACCAGCTTCTCGGTGATCTGCCAGCTGCCCAGGCCGACCGCCGCGATCAGCAGGGCGGACACCCCCCACTTGAGGACCCTGCCGGTGGGGCTTTCGAGCGGCGCCGGCGGGGGTGGCAGCACCGAGGGCGGGGACAGAGTGCCGGGCCGCGCGCCGGGATGACCGTAGACGCCCTGCTGATAAGCGGTCTGCTGGTACTCGGGCGGGGCGGTGAAGGCGGGCTCCGGCGGGCGGATACGCGGCATCGCCGCGATGGCCTTCGCCAGCTCGTCCGGGGTGGTGCAGGGGGGCTCCTGGCGGGAGGCGGTGGCGCCCTCGTTGACCAGTGCCCGCATCGCCAGCTCCGAGAGGCCCCGGTGGACCCCGGCGCGGACCTGGTCGGGCGGGAGGAGCCCGACGCCCTTGGGCAGCCCCGAGAGGCCGTACGCGTCGTTCTCGTACGGCCAGCGATGGGTCAGAGCGGCGTAGAGCAGGGCGCCGATCGCCTCGGTGTCCGCCCGCTGGGGCCGGTCGGTGGTGATCCCCCGCAGCGCGGCGTTCACCGCCAGCCCACGGATGCGGTACTGGCCGGTGGAGGTCCGCAGCACGGCGCCGGGTGTGAGCCTCAGATGGGACAGGCCCTCACGGTGGGCGGCGGCCATGGCCAGCGTGAGCTGGTCCACCAGCTGGAACGCCTCATAGGGCTCCATCGGGCCCAGGGAGAGCAGGGTGGTCAGCTCGGTCGCGTCGGGCAGCCACTCATGGACGACATAGACGAGGTCGTTCTCCTCGACGGCGTCGAGGACCAGGACGAAACGAGGGTCTCCGAGGAGGGCGGCGGAGCGGGCGGCGGCGAGGACGGACCGGGCCCGGGGATGGTCGGCGGGCAGGATATGCACCCCGACGGCCCGGCGGAGCTTCTCGTCGACCGCTCGCCAGCTGCTGAAACCGTCCAGTCGGGTGACGCACTCCTCCAGCCGGTAGCGTCTGGCGAGCTTATGGCCGCTGTGCAGCTCTGGTGTGGCGATGGCGGGCTCGCTGGCCTTGCGCTCACCGCCTGTGTCCGGCGTGGCCTTCTCCGCCGGGTCCTGTGAGGGAGCCGCACCGTCGGTCGTGGCCTTCTCCGCCTGCGCGGTCAGCGGCTTGTCTCCGCTGTTGTCGGCCACGTCGACGGCGGCCGTGCTACGTTCCGCCACCGTCGTTCCTGCCTCCCCATCCGTCGCGGATATCCAACAGCCATGCCAATTGTGCCCACAGTCCGTCGCTCTGCACGACACGCGACGGCCGGGGATGGTTGTGCGGGCGGGCGCCCGCTACCGGCCGAGGCGCCCGCGAACCATCCCGACCATGGAGTTCAGCTCCTCGATCCGCATGCGCTTGGCCGCGAGGAAGAAGACGGCGAGCAGTGCGATCCCCCCACCGACGAGCGCGGTCAGGGAGCCCATGGCGCCGCTGCCGAGAAGCGAGGTGATGCCGTACGCGATCCCGCCGCCGACGATCGCGGCGGGCAGTGAGGCCATGGAGAGCCGGGCGTAGGTGCGCAGCACGTGCGGGCCGTCCATGTCGCCGCCGAGCCGCTGGTTCAGCCTGCGCCAGGCGACGCCGACACCGACCAGATAGGCGAGACCGTACGAGGCGGCCATCCCGACCACGGCCCAGCGTGCCGGGAGCACCAGGAAGCTGATGGTGGAGGCGGCGGCGTTCACCAGGGCCACGATGACGGTGTTGTAGAAGGGCGTCCGGGTGTCCTCGTACGCGTAGAAGCCCCGCAGCACCACGTACTGGACCGAGTACGGGATGAGACCGAGGCCGAACGCCATCAGGATCAGACCGATACCCCGGGCGCCTTCGGCGCCGGATCCCGCGTACAGCAGCGTGGCCATCGGGATACCGAGGGCGAGGAAGGCGAAGGCACAGGGGACGATCGCGACGGCTGAGGTGCGCAGTCCGTAGGAGATGTCGTCACGGACGGCGGCGGCGTCGCCGTCATGGGCGGAGCGGGAGATCCGGGGCAGGACGGCGGTCATCACCGAGACCGTGATGATGGCCTGCGGCATCTGCCAGAGCAGCAGCGCGTAGTTGTAGGCGGTGATACCGACGCCGGTGACGTCCTGCTCCTCGGCCTGGGCACCGGCCCAGGTGGCGAGCTGAGTGACGACGATCATCCCGAGCTGGTTGGCGAGGACGAAGAAGAAGGTCCACTTGGCGAGTCCGAGGGCCTTGCCCAGGCCCTGGCCCTTCCAGTCGAAGCGGAGCCTCGGACGGAAGCCCGCCTCGCGCAGATACGGGATCATCGCCAGCGCCTGGACGGTGAGTCCGAGCAGGGTGCCCAGGCCCAGCAGCCGCACACCCTCGGGGGTGATCGTGGCGTTGCTCACGCCGGACTCGGTGAAGCTGCCGAAGGCCCAGATGAAGGCGCCGAAGGTCGCGATGATCACGATGTTGTTGAGGACCGGGGTCCACATCATCGCGCCGAAGCGCCCGCGCGCGTTGAGGATCTGGCCGAGCACGACGTGCACGCCCATGAAGAACATGGTCGGCAGGCAGTACATCGCGAAGGCGACCGCCACCTCCATCTTCTGCGGATCGGAGGCGATCTCCTGCGACATCATCCGGATCAGCAGCGGAGCGGCGAGCACACAGACCGTGGTGACACCCGCGAGCACCACCACGACCAGGGTCAGCAGACGGTTGGCGTAGGCCTCCCCGCCGTCCTCGTCGTCTTTCATCGCCCGGACGAGCTGGGGGATGAAGACGGCGTTGAGGGCGCCACCGCCGACCAGGACGTAGATCATCGTCGGCAGGACGTTGGCGACCTGGTAGGTGTCGTTGAGCGTGCCGACGCCGATGGCCGCGGCCATCACCAGGGTGCGCAGGAAACCGGTGAGCCGGGAGACGATCGTGCCCGCCGCCATGATGGCGCTGGACTTCAGCAGGCTGGAGGCGCGCCCTCCGGCGTTCTTCCGCGGCGCCGGCGGGGGAGCGGGGGCGGGTTCGGGCGTCGGAGCGGGTACCGTCCGGGCGCCGGAGCCCTGCTGGTCCCGGAAGAGGTGGGCGAAGGCGTCGGGCTGTCGTTCCTCGTCGTCGGCGGCGTGGGTGACCAGATCGTCGACCCCGGTGTACTGGGTGGTCTGGGCATCGTCACCGTACGGAAGGTGGCGGGAGGGGCCCGACGGCTCCGGCGGCGGGGTCTGGGCCCACACCCGGGGGTCGGGCGCGTGCGGCGGCGCGGGCGGCCGCTGGTAGAGCGCCTGCGGGTCCTGGTAGGTGCCCGGAGGGGGCGGCGGGTGCGCGGCGCGGTCGTAGAGCGCCTCGGTCACCGGGTCCTGGGCGGAGAGGTCCTGGGCCCGGTACGGATCCTGCGCGTAGGCACCCTGCACATAGGGGTCCTGGGCGTAGGGATCGGGGCCGGGCTGGGGTGCGTGCGGGTGCTGCGGCTGGGCCTGTGGGTACGGGGTGTGCGGCGGCGGGGCCTGTGGGTACGGGGTGTGCGGCGGCGGGGCCTGTGGGTGCCGGCCGTAGCCGCCCTGGGCGTACGGGTCAGATGCCGCCGGGTCATGGGGGTGCGGCGGGACCTGGTCCGCCGGGTCCACACCCGCGCCCTGACCGCGGTCACCGTCGTACGGCGCGTTCATTGCTACCCCACCTCATCGTCCCGGGCCGGCCGGCCACGACATCGCTCAACGGTCCACTTTCTCACCCGTGCCCGACGGGTTGCCGCTTTCCGGTCCGGTGTCCGGCCCCGGGTCACTCGGGTGCCCGGGAACGGAACCGTTGACGCCTCCGTCCGGGGCGGCCGGGGCGCTGGGCTCCCCGGGGGCGCCGTCCGCGACGGCGGGGGTGTCGGCGGACTCACCGGCGGGGGTGTCGGTCGAAGCGGTGGGCTCCACCTGTTCCGTCTGTTCCGTGGGCTCTTTGGCCGCGGCGCGCTTGCGCTGGGTGTACATCCGCACACCCGCGAGGACCAGCAGCAGCACACCCCCGGCGATCACCAGCATCACGGTGGGGGTGATTTCGGAGACCTTCACCGTGAACTGCATCTTCTCGCCGTAGGCCTTGCCGTCCTCGGTGTAGAGCTGAGCCGTCATCCGTACCTGGCCGTTGGCGTTGGCGAGGGCGTTGAACTTCACCGACTGGCTGTGGCCACCCTGGACGGTGATCGGACGCTCGGCGACGCCCTTGTCGTCCAGGCTCAGCCGGGCCTGGTTGTCGGAGCTCAGCCGCAGGACGAGGTTGTCGACCTCCTGCACCAGCCGGTTCGAGACGGTGACCGGGATGGTCGCGCTCCGGCCCGAGAGGGTCACCTGCGACTTGTCGATGAGCTGGACCTCCTCGGTGAGCTTCTGGAGGTTCCCCCGGACATCGGCGCGGTAGGCGTGGGCGGCGGTCGGGTTGCCCCGCCAGGAGGTGGACATCTCCCGGTCGATGGCGCGGCCGAAGGGCGTCTCGACCCGGTCGGGAGCGGTGAGGATGACCTTGAACTTGTCCAGGGCGCTCTGAGTGGTCCGGATGTCCTGGAAGGCCCGGACCGACAGTTCCTGCTTGCGCAGCTGGGCGGGGTAGCGCGAGGAGGCCGGGACCTGCCGATTGCTGTCGGGGTCGGGCTTGGCGCCCGCGGCGGCGATCAGGTCCACCGGCTCCGCCCAGCGCTGTTCGGTCAAGGCGGTCATGGCGCGGGCCATGGACTGCGCCTGGGAGACCGAGGGCATCCGCTGGGGGGCCACCACGACGCTGCGCTGGTTCTCGGGCGCCTGGAGGGTCACCGCCAGCGACTGGGCGAGGAACTCCTGAACGGCGAGGGTCGAGCGCTCACTGTCCAGCATGTCGCCCTGGAACGCCTTGGAGAGACGGGCGTCGGCGACCACGGCCGTGGTGCCACCGCCGATGGGGCGGGCGGCCGTGGCGGTGTAGTCCAGGCTGTCCCGGAGGCTGTCGCTGCGCGTGATGACCTTGTCGGCCCCGGCCGAGGTGGCGACATGGACGATGGAGGAGTCGATAGCGCCGTCCACGGGCCAGGCGAAGTCGGTGGACGGCTTCTGGTGCAGGACCGTCTCCACGGTCACCGACGCGACCTGGGTGGCCTGCTGGAGATGGAGCAGGGAACCCGAGACCTTGCGGCCCCGGTGGGCCAGCGAGGCGAGATCGGGGTCGGCGAAGGGCAGGGCCACCACCTTGTCCCCCTCGACCGCCTGCTGGACGGAGGCGATCCACTGCTTGGCCACGGCCTGGTGACGGCCCGCGACGGTGCCCGAACCGCTCTTGACCCGGTAGTTTCCGGTCATCGCGTCGACGGTGGCCAGTAGATCAGGGTCGATGACCCAGGTCACCGGGAGGTCCTTGCCGAGCGCGACCATCTGGCCGAGCCGCCCCTCCGGGGCCAGCTCCTGGGCCAGGGACTCGTCCTCGAAGACCGGGGTCTGCTGTTCGTCCGAGCCCGTCTCCGATGTCAGATGGGTGGTGGAGATCAGCGGCCAGACATAGGTGAGCTGGGTCTTCTTCTCCCGCTCATCGGGCTGCCAGGGCAGGAAGGTCCGCTCGATGCCCAGGACCTGGCGGAACGGCTCGTCCGGCGTCTGTCCCGCCACGGCCACACCGAGCTGGTAGACACCGTCGTCCCCGAGGTCCAGCTCGTCCACCGGGACCGAGAGGGAGAAGTCCTGGCTGATGCCGGAGACCAGCTTGGGCAGCTTCACATCGAAGGAGTCATCGACGGGGGTGCCGTCGGCGCCCTCGTGGAAGCCGGTCCGCTCGGAGGCCCGGTCGATGGAGCTCCTGCCGCTGAGCGCGGGGCCCACCCTCAGCTCCAGCTCCGCGTCGGTGACCGACTGCTTGCCCTTGTTGAGTACGGTCCCGGTGATGGTGAGGGTGTCGCCCTTGCCAGGTGCGGCGGGGGCGAACGTGTCGAGAGACACATCGATGGTCCGTGAGCCCGAGGCGGCGGCCGGGGGCGCGGCCTGCGGCGCTGACGGGGGCGCGGCCTGGGCGGGCGCGGCGGCGGGGCCGCCCAGTAGTCCGGTGGTCAGCGGCGCGAGGGCGAGCAGAACGGCTGTTCGGCGTAGCCACCGGCGGGCAGGAGAAAGTGCTGTCCCCTGGAAATCTGCCGCCTCGGCCACGCGCACGTCCGTCCCTCGTCGTCTGTTGCGGTTGGTCGCTGTCGCTCACTGCGTCCACGCATGGTAACGAGGTGCGCTGTGTTCCCGTGTCGCGGTCTGCCCAACAAGATCGTGAACGGCTGGGGCACCCCATCGGTGACAAGGACGCCAGTGCGGCCGGGGGCACGTACCCTCTTCTGTTGTGCCGAACGCCAATGAAGACACCTCGACCGCACTCAGCCAGGTGCAACGCCGCGCGGTGGCGGAGCTACTGCGCGTAGCGCCGGTAGCCGACGATCTTGCCACTCGTTTCCAGGGCGCCGGGTTCCGTCTGGCCCTGGTCGGCGGCTCGGTCCGGGACGCGCTGCTCGGCAGGCTCGGCAACGATCTCGACTTCACTACGGACGCCCGGCCCGAGGACGTACTGAAGATCGTCCGCCCTTGGGCGGATGCGGTATGGGATGTCGGGATCGCGTTCGGCACGGTGGGGGCCCAGAAGAGCGGCTACCAGATCGAGATCACCACCTATCGGTCCGAGGCCTACGACCGCACCTCCCGTAAGCCGGAGGTCTCCTACGGCGACTCGATCGAGGAGGATCTCGTCCGCCGTGACTTCACGGTGAACGCGATGGCCGTCGCCCTGCCGGAGAAGGAGTTCATCGACCCCCACCAGGGGTTGGAGGACCTCGCTTCCCGTGTGCTGCGGACGCCCGGCACACCCGAGGAGTCGTTCTCGGACGACCCCCTGCGCATGATGAGGGCCGCGCGCTTCGCCGCTCAGCTGGACTTCGATGTCGCCCCCGAGGTGGTCGCGGCGATGAAGGACATGGCCGACCGGGTGGGGATCGTCTCCGCCGAGCGGGTCCGTGACGAGCTGAACAAGCTGCTGCTCTCCGCCGGGCCGCGCAAGGGCCTGGCGCTGTTGGTCGAATCGGGGCTGGCCCAGCGCGTTCTGCCCGAGCTGCCCGCGCTGAAGCTGGAGAACGACGAGCACCACCGGCACAAGGATGTCTATGAGCACTCCCTGACCGTCCTGGAGCAGGCCATCGACCTGGAGGAGGACGGGCCCGACCTGGTGCTGCGTCTGGCCGCACTCCTCCATGACATCGGCAAGCCCAGAACCCGCCGCTTCGAGAGCGATGGCCGGGTTTCCTTCCACCACCACGAGGTGGTGGGCGCGAAGATGACGAAGAAGCGGATGACCGCGCTCAAGTACTCCAACGAGCTGGTCAAGGATGTCTCCCGGCTGGTGGAGCTCCATCTGCGCTTCCATGGCTATGGGACCGGTGACTGGACCGACTCGGCGGTACGACGGTATGTACGTGACGCCGGTCCGCTGCTGACCCGGCTCCATAAGCTGACCCGCTCCGACTGCACCACCCGCAACAAGCGCAAGGCGGGTGCCCTCTCCCGGGCCTATGACGGTCTGGAGGAGAGGATCGCCCAGCTCCAGGAGCGGGAGGAGCTGGACGCGATCAGGCCCGACCTCGATGGCAATCAGATCCAGGAGATCCTCGGGATCGCACCGGGTCCGCTGGTCGGTAAGGCTTACGCCTTCCTTCTGGAGCTGCGGCTGGAGAACGGTCCGATGGAGCATGACGAGGCCGTCGCCGCCCTCAGGAAGTGGTGGGAGACGCAGGAGTAATCCCCCAGGGGAGAAGGTCGGGGCC
>NZ_JBHVHF010000250.1:0-12392 GCF_042800315.1 Streptomyces sp. NPDC057638 | reverse complement strand
CCCCCGGAGACCTCTTCGCCGACGGCCTCCCGCCCGGGGCTGGAGGTCACGCGCGGCAGGGGTTCTGTGACCCACGGCACCGGGACCCCGGGCGTTAGCCACGGTTAACCTGCCTCCATGACGACAGTGACTTTCGAGGTCTCCGACGGTGTGGGAACCATCCGTCTGGACCGCCCGCCGATGAACGCGCTGGACATCGCCCTCCAGGACCGGCTGCGCGAACTGGCCGACGAGGCCGGGGCCCGCGACGACGTCCGCGCCGTCGTCCTCTACGGCGGCGAGAAGGTGTTCGCGGCGGGCGCGGACATCAAGGAGATGCGGGACATGGACCACCCGGCGATGGTCGCGCGCTCCCGGGGACTCCAGGACGCGTTCACCGCCGTCGCACGCATCCCCAAGCCGGTGGTCGCGGCCATCACGGGATACGCCCTCGGCGGTGGCTGCGAACTGGCGCTCTGCGCCGACTACCGGATCGCGGGCGACAACGCCAAGCTCGGCCAGCCCGAGATCCTGCTGGGGCTGATCCCCGGGGCGGGCGGCACCCAGCGCCTGGCCCGGCTGATCGGCCCGTCCAAGGCCAAGGACCTGATCTTCACCGGCCGTCAGGTCAAGGCCGACGAAGCCCTCACCCTCGGCCTGGTCGACCGTGTGGTCCCCGCCGCCGAGGTCTACGAGCAGGCCCACGCCTGGGCCGCCCGGCTCGCCAAGGGCCCGGCCCTCGCGCTGCGCGCCGCGAAGGAGTGTGTGGACCAGGGCCTGGAGACCGACATCGACTCCGGTCTCACCATCGAACGCATCTGGTTCTCGGCCCTCTTCGCCACCGAGGACCGCGACCGCGGTATGCGCAGCTTCGTCGAGGACGGCCCCGGCAAGGCGGTCTTCCGCTGAACCCCTGGCCGTCCGCGGCCGGCGCCGACCTCCCTGCGGGGCGGCGGTACGGGAGCGCCGGAGCACGGCACGCCCGACCCGGCGGAACAGGTGCGGCCTGGCCCGCGGCACGGCCTGGCCCGCGGCACGGGAGCGGGCAGGCGCCCGGGTGTCCCTGGACGCGCCGGTGCGCGGGAGCATGACGGCACGCGGGGGCATGACGGCACCAAGACGCGGGGCATGGTGGCACGGACGCGCGCGGGCACTGCGGCGCGGACGCGCGCGGGCGGACGCGCCGGGCGGGTGGGCGCGGGGGCGGGATGCGTGGGCGGGGCGCGGGGGAAGCTCCGCGCTCCCCGCGCCCGAGGCCTGCGCAGGGCCGTTTCCGGACGGTCTCCGGTGCCCGGTTTGAGGGCGGCCTCACCCGCGCGTACCCATGTCAGCGTGGGCCGGGCGAGCTTTTCCGGTCGATTTCGGTCCCTTCTCGGACGTCCTCATGGCTGAATGCGTCCTGTGCAGGGCCTAGCGGATTCTTGAGTACCGGGGTGGGTGCCCCGTCACCCCCGCCCTGTTGACAGACTGTCAACGCAGCTCAGCGTGGACACTCGTGCCAACATAAGGCCAGCGGCATATGTCAGCGGCCTTGCTGTGCGGCCCCCGTCGGCGGCCTCCTCTTCCGTGGGAACGGTCACGGTGCCTCCGTACAGCGTCCATGATGGGGGGCATGGCGGGCGTCGACAGTGTGGAACAGCCGCAACGGCGCGGCGGCGCTTCCGCGCTCCGGTGGGCGAGTGCCGCAGAGGACGAACAGGCCCTCAAGGCCGTGGAACTCTACGGCGACCCGAGCCAGGGTGAGGTCCGCCTCGCCTCTCGCCCCGAGTCCGCCGCCGTCGCGCGTCGGCTGACCCACGCCGTGACCGTGAGCCAGTGGGCGCTCCCCGCCACCACCGCCGAGAACGCCGTCCTGCTGGTGTCGGAACTCGTCGGCAACGCGGTCCGCCACACCGGTGCCCGTGAGTTCGGGCTCCGCCTCCGGCGGCGGCGCGGCTGGCTCCGCGTGGAGGTCCGCGACCCCTCGCGGGGGCTGCCCTGTCTGCTGCCGGTCCAGCCCCTGGACACCAGCGGCCGGGGGCTGCTCCTGGTCGACATGCTCGCCACCCGCTGGGGTGCCGATCTGCTGCCCCGGGGCAAGACGACCTGGTTCGAGATGCGCGTCCCCTGACCCGCCGCGCTCGTGTTCCCGAAGTTCGTGGAGTTCTGGCGGAGGGGGAGTCCCGGCGGGGCGAACGCGCGCCGTCCGATGGCTGGACGACCGTACGCAGAAGCCCCCGTGGTCACCGGTGTGCGGTGTGCCGGGGGCTTCTGTGAAGCGCCGTGGACGTAAGGGGGTGTGTCCACGGGCGCGCTGGACGACCTGGCCCGGGTCAATGGGGGTCGTGCCTCCGACTATGGCAGATGGACGGCGTGGAACCAAAATCCCTTACTCGGGCATTATCCATCAAAGCCGACATCTCGCTCATGAATCGCAGGTGAGGTGAACCACCCACCTGTTAAACAATGCCAGGAATTCACTCAAGGCGAATGTTTCCTTGATCTGTTCCCGTCATGCGGGCCTGGCTGGTGGACGACCCGCAGCCGGACGATGGTGGGCCAATCATTATTTTTACGGACATACAGCTCTAATCTCCTCTTCTGTGATCTCCATGGATCGTCGCCGCGCCCTGCGCACCGCCACGGGCGCCACCGTCGCGGCCACCCTCACCGCCGGCTGCGCCGGGGCCGGGCCGGCCGAACCCGCCGGGCCACGGGACGCCGGGCCACCGGACGCCGGGGTGATCGGCGGGGACCGGGGGGAGCGGGTCGGGGAAGCCGGTGGTGATGGCGGGGCGCGCGCTTCGGGGGGCTCCCCCTCCCCCTCCCCCCACCCCGCCCCTTCCCCCCGCCGCCACCCCCGTCATCCGGACCAGATCACCCATGGTCCGCGTGACCGTGACCGGGTCGCGCTCACCTTTCATGGCGCGGGTGATCCCGCCACCGCGCGGGCGCTGCTCGCCGAGGCCGAGCGCGCCGGGGCGCGCGTCACCGTCCTCGCCGTCGGCGCCTGGCTCGACGACCATCCGGAGCTGGCCCGACGGATCCTCGACGGTGGTCACGACCTCGGCAACCACACCCAGAACCATCTGACCATCACCGAGATGACCGAGGCCGACGCCCGCGCCGAGATCACCGAGTGCGCCACGCGGCTGCGCAGACTGACCGGCTCCATCGGCACCTGGTTCCGCCCCTCCCGCACCCAGTACGCGCCGCCGTCACTGGTCCGGCTGGCCCGGCTGGCGGGATACCCGCACGTCCTCTCGTACGACCTCGACTCCCTCGACGCCACCTCACCCGGGGCCACGGCCGTGATCAGCACCGTCACCGGGCGGATCCAGCGCGGATCGGTGGTGAGCCTGCACTTCGGCTACGCGGACACGGTCGCCGCACTGCCCGCCGTCCTCGACGACCTCCACCGCCGCCGACTGCGCGCGGTGACCACCACGGAGCTGCTGAGCTGATGCGACCCTCCTCCCCTCTGCGAGACTTCTCCCCTCTGCGGTCCTCCCGCCGCCGTACGCGCGCCCTCCCTCCGCTCACCGCCCGCGTCTCCGCCCTGCTCACCGGGGCGCTGCTCGCCCTGGTCGCGGGCTGCGGCACCGACGGCGACCGCCCCCGGGACGCGGCCGCGCAGGCCACGGCCGCGAAGAGCCATCCACCCGCCGCACCCCCCGGGCTCCCCGGGATGCCTCCCGTCCTCGACGCCAAGGACATCTACGCGGCCGACCGGCCGGGCCTGCTCTCCCCGGTGGTGCGCTCCTTCCCCTCCCGGGTCTATGTCCCCAACACCAACTCCGACACGGTGTCGGTGATCGACCCGGCCACCTACGAGGTCATCGAGACCATCCCGGTGGGGGTCCAGCCCCAGCACGTCGTCCCCTCCTGGGACCTGAAGACCCTGTGGGTGAACAACAACCGAGGCCACACCCTCACCCCCATCAACCCCGCCAACGGCAAGGCGGGCGCACCGGTCGAGGTCCACGATCCCTACAACCTCTACTTCACCCCCGATGGCAAGTACGCCGTCGTCATGGCCTCCCTCGACCGTGAACTCGTCTTCCGTGACCCGCACACCATGGACCGGGTCAAGACCACTCCCGTCACCTGCTACGGCGTCAACCACGCGGACTTCTCCGCCGACGGCCGGTACTTCGTCGTCTCCTGTGAGTTCTCCGGCGAGCTGCTGAAGGTCGACACGGCCAAGATGACCGTCGTCGGCCAGCAGAAGCTGCCCATCGACGGGGCGATGCCCCAGGACGTGAAGCTCTCCCCGGACGGCAAGACCTTCTACATCGCCGACATGATGGCCCACGGCGTCTGGGTCCTGGACGGCGAGAAGTTCACCACCCCGACGCTGATGCCGACCGGCGAGGGCGCGCACGGCCTGTATGTCAGCCGGGACTCCCGGGAGATGTACATCCCCAACCGGGGTGAGGGGTCCATCTCCGTCTTCGACTTCGCCCAGAGCAAGCTGACGAAGAAGTGGTGGCTGCCCGACGGCGGCAGCCCGGACATGGGCGGGGTCTCGGCCGACGGCAAGGTGCTGTGGCTGTCGGGCCGCTATGACGACGAGGTCTACGCGATCGACACCAAGACCGGTAAGCAGCTCGCCCGTATCCCGGTCGGCAGCGGTCCCCATGGCCTCGCGGTCTACCCGCAGCCCGGCCGCTACTCCCTGGGCCACACGGGCGTCTTCCGCTGACCGGGGTGGGGGCGATCCCGCCGGGAGCCCCCTGATCCCGCGGCACGGGGAGCGTGCCGGGCTCGGCCGCCCGGGTCCCGCGGGCGCCCCGTCCCCTCGGTATCGCGTCCACCGGCGGGCGACGGCCGACGCGGTCCCGTCACAGCGCCAGGCTGTCACGTCGGGCGCTCAGCCCACTCCAGGCACCCTCCGAGCGGTGTCTCAGCCGCCTCCGATCGGTGACTCAGCGCACCCCGAGCAGGGCCTCCGCGCCCACCGGACGGAAGCCCGCCCGCTGGAACGCCCGCACACTGCGGGCGTTACCCGGCGCCTGCTGGGCCCAGACCACCGCATCAGGGACCAGATGCCGGGCCGCCGACGCCAGGGCCACTCCCAGGCCCCGGCCGCGCGCTTCCTCGTCGACCTCCACCGAACACTCCCAGCGCCCGGCGACACCCCGGCCCAGGGTCAGCACCCCGCCGTCCGCGGCCCACGCCCGCACCCCGTCCCGGCGGCGCCGCGCGTAGACCACCCGGGGATGGTCTGGGTCCGCTATCTCCCGCAGCTCCACCGACGGCTCCCCGGGCAGCGCCTCCGCCACCGTCAGCAGATCCACCGCGTCCATCGAGCGGCCCGTGCGCGCCAGCAGCTCCGCCAGGAAGACCGGGTGTACCGAGGAGGCGAAGGGGTCGGTCGGCGCGGCGGCCCAGCGCTCCCGTATCCACTGCGGGTCCTCGTCGAGGAAGACGATGGAGTGGGCGGTGAAGGCCACCACACCGCAGTCCCGGGCGTTCGGCTGACCGATGATGGTCAGGCCGCCGTCCGGCGGGGGGAAGGAGCCGCGCGCGGCGTCCTCAAGGATCCGGGTCAGTTCGTCGCTCATGAACCCATCTTCGCTGACGAGCGCTGTAACCCCGGCTCCGCTGTCCACAGAACCGGGCAGATAATCTGATCGCCAAGCATGAAGCGGTACGGCACCCGGGAGGGGCGTTAGCAGTGGCGGACAACGAAGAGGCACGCAAGGCGTTCGAGCGGTACGACGTCGATGGCGACGGCCTCATCACGGCGTCGGAGTACAAGAGCGTGATGGCGCAGCTCGGGGACTTCAACGTCACCGAGACCGTCGCCGAGGCGATCATCAAGGCCAAGGACGCCAACGGCGACGGCAAGCTGACGTTCGAGGAGTTCCTGGGCTCCCTCGACCAGGGCGCCGAGCCCTCGGCCTGAGCCGTCGCGAACAGCCCCCGGCGCGGCTTGCCGGGGGCTGTTCGCGGTCGTCCGGCCGCATCCGTACCGTCCGACCCTCAGAGTCCGCAGAGTCCGCAGAGTCCGCAGAGTCCGCAGAGTCCGCAGTGTCGACGGAGCCCACAGAGCTCACCGAGCCCGCGCCATCCGCGCCATCCGCGCCATCCGCAGAGCCCGCGCGATCCGCAGAGTCCACGGAGTCCCCGCATTCCGCATGGCCCGCATGGTCCGTCCCCCTTCGCCCCGGCGTGGAGACCCGCCCCGGCGTGGAGACCCGCCCCGGCGTGGAGACCCGACCCCGCGCGGCGGCCCCCTGGGACCCGCCCGTGGCGGCCGCCCACGCGCCCACCCGTACCACCACCGATGAACCCGACCCACGGCACACCACCGAGCGAGCCCGCCGAGGCCGCCCAGCCCGGTGAACTCACTGAGCTCACCCCGCCCACCAACACCACAGCCCCCGCCCCGCGCCCGCGCGCCCATGCCCGACCCCGGACCCGTGGTGCGAGCGTGCTCACCCTCGCCGGGGCGCTCTCGGCGCTCGCCGCCGCGCTCGCCCTGACCCTCGCCGCCGCCGCGCTCGGCGCCCGGCTCGCCGCCTGGGACACCGGTGAACTGCGCATTCCGGCGGCCGGGACGACCAGCGTGCTGCGGACGGCGCTCTTCGGCGCCCTCGCCGTCGTCATCGGCGAACGCGCCGGAGTCCGCTTCGCCGGAGCCGGCCCCCTGCCGGGGAGTTGGTCCCGGCCCGCCGCGCTTGTCGGGGCCGCCGCCGCGGCCGGACAGATCGCCGTCCTCGCCGCCGTCAATGGGCTCGATCTGGCCACCGCCGCCTACGCCAGCCGTGAGGGACGCCTCCTGCTGCTGACGGCGAACGGCCTGCTCGCGGTCGCCGCCTGCGTCCCCCGACGCCCGCGACTCGCACTCGCGCCGCTGGCCGTGGCCATCCTCGCGGAGTCCCTGCGGGCCCATCCCGAGCCGTACACACCGGAGATCGGGACCGCGCTGACGGTCGTCCACCTCACCGCCGCCTCCCTCTGGTGCGGCGGACTGCTGTACGCGCTGCGCGTGATGGCGGCCCGCCGCCGCGACGGTACGGGAGCGCTGGCCGTCCTCGGACGCTACGCCCGCACCGCCGTGTGGCCGCTGCTGGCGCTCACCGCCACCGGGACCGCCTCCACCCTGCGCCGACTCCCCACCGATGTGGTGCTGACCTCGGCGTACGGACGGGTGCTGATCGCCAAACTCGTCCTGGTGGCCGTGGTCTGCGCGCTGGCGTTCGCGGCGCGGCGGGCGATGCTGCGCGGCCGGTTCGCGGCCCGGTCGACGGCATGGCGGGAACTGGCCGTACTCGCGCTGGTGCTGCTGGTGTCGGCGCTGCTGACGGTGGTCCCCGATCCGCACTGGATCAGCACCCGGCTCTCCCTGCGCTGACCCGCACCGCCGTACCGGGCCCGATCCCCTGGTCCGCACCGCCGTACCGGGCCCGACCTCCTGGTCCGCCCCACCCGACCCGACCCGCCGTACCCGCGCCACCCCGCCCCGGGGCTGACCGCCCACCCGGACCCCACCCGTACCCCCGCCGCACCCCCCGCCGGATCCGGCCGTCTGGCCTGGCCGAAGAGGGAAGGGGGCAGGGCCCCGCCGGAGCCCTATCACGGGTCTCGGCCCGTGATACGCGCTATCGCCGGTCACCTTTCTTCGCCATCAGAGTTGATCATGACCGAGAGTCGACTACCGACTCAACGTTACGTGCAGAGACGCATGCTCTCTGCGAGATAAACATCAAATAAAGGGCTCAAAGTTAACTCTGTGGCTGGTGTTACTCCTGGCGCATTTAAGCCACTTTGATAGGTGATGCCAGTTCAGGGTCTCCCTAGACGCACTCTGATGGCCTCCTTACCGTCCCCCTCGTCTTTTCGCTGATGAGGTGTACACACCATGAGACTCGTGGGGGGCGTGCTGTCCAAGTGAAGATCAAGTGGAGAGTGAGAACGGCGGCCGTCGTGTCGTCCTGTGCCGTGGTGGCGGGCGTGCTCGCGCCCGTCACCACCGCGCAGGCCGCGACGGGGAAACCGTCGGAGGAGAGGAAACCGGCCGCCACGGCGCCCGGCACGAAGGCCGCCGCGCCGGACGGCACGGCCGCCGCCGAGACAGAAGACGAGGCCATCGCCCAGGCCCGCCGCACCGGCAAGCCGGTCGAGATCCTCTCGAAGCGCGCCGAGAGCGGCGATGTGTTCGCGACCCCGGACGGCAAGCTGGAGGCGCGCGAGTATCTGCGGCCGGTCCGTACCCGGGTCGACGGCGTCTGGCGGAAGGTCGACACCCGCCTTGCCCCGACCAAGAAGGGCACCGTGGCGCCCCGCGCCGCCACCGTCGGCCTGGAGTTCTCCGGCGGCGGCACCGCACCCCTGGTACGGATGAGCAGGGTGGGACGCGATCTCACCCTCTCCTGGCCCACCCGGCTGCCCAAGCCCCGCCTGGCCGGGGACACCGCCACCTACCCCGAGATCCTGCCCGGCGTCGATCTGCGCCTCGCCGCCCGCGAGGACGGATTCACCCAGCTCCTGGTGGTCAAGTCCGCGCGGGCCGCCGCCAACCCGAAGCTGGCCCGGCTGCGGCTGGCGCTCGACGCCGACGGCATGACCGTGCGTGAGACATCGTCGGGCGGTCTGGAGGCGATCGACCGTGGCTCCGGCGGCGCGGTCTTCGAGGCCCCGCGCCCGGTGATGTGGGACTCCAGCGCGGCGGCCTCCACCGCGAAGGCGCCGAAGGCGCCGAAGGGTGCCGCCATCACGCCCCAGCAGGCCCCCACCACCCCCCGTACCGCCCCCGGCCGCGTCGCCGACCCCGACCCGCGCGACCCCCGGGTCCGCCGCGCCCTCGGCTCCGACGCGGAGCCCGGCGCCGCCGAGTCGGCGCACCTCGCGGCCGTCGGCGTCGACATCCCGGCCGACCAGAGCGCCCTCGTCCTGCGCCCCGACACCACCGTGCTCAAGGGCCCCGACACCGTCTACCCGGTCTATATCGACCCCCAGTGGTACTCACCCAAGGCCACCGCCTGGACGATGGCCTCGAAGTACTGGGACTCCTCCCCGCAGTGGAAGTTCAACGGCGACCCCGACGCGGGCATGGGCTTCTGCGGCTGGCAGTACTGCCAGCCCTGGGACACCAAGCGGCTCTTCTACCGCATCCCGGTCTCCAAGTTCGCGGGCAAGTCGGTGCTCTCCGCCGAGTTCGTCGTCCGCAACACCTGGTCGGCCTCCTGCACCGCCAAGGGCGTCGAGCTGTGGCGTACCAAGGACATCAGCGACCAGACCACCTGGAACTCGCAGAACGCCTCCGGCTTCTGGATCGACCATCTGCGCACCTCGTCGTTCGCCTACGGCTTCGACGGCTGCGCCGCCCGGGACGCCGAGTTCGACGTACGGACGGCCGTCCAGCAGGCCGCCGACAAGAAGTGGTCCACGATGACCTTCGGACTGCGGGCGGACAACGAGACCGACCCGTACTCCTGGAAGCGCTTCTCCGACGACGCCTTCCTGCGGGTCAAGTACAACCGTCCCCCCTCCCAGCCGAAGATGTCGCAGCTGACGATGGAGTACGGCGGTGTCTGCAAGAAGCCGTCCGCCGCGCCCCGCAGCCGCAGCCTCGGCAAGATCTACGCCAATGACATCAAGGACCCGGACGGCGACACCGTCGCCGTCGAGTTCTACGCCAGCTGGGACGGCGGCACCTGGAAGCCCCTGCGCACCGGCTACAAGAAGTCCGGTTCCGACTTCTCCATCAGCCTGCCCGCCAGCATTCCGCAGAACAAGCAGATCGCCTGGTCGATCCGGGTCTACGACGGCGCCCAGTGGTCGCCCTGGTCCTGGGCCGGTGACGCGCCGACCGCCTGCTACTTCTTCTACGACGCCACCGCGCCGAAGCCGCCCGTACTCACCTCGGCGGACTACCCGGCCTCCGATCCGGAGAACCCCAACGACCCCTGGCTGGACGGACTGGGCCAGTACGGTGAGTTCGAGCTGAAGGCCAATGACAGCGGGGTCAAGGAGTACCGCTGGGGCCTCAACACCGACCCCTCCTCCAGCAATGTGATCGCGACCTCGGCGGGCGCGCCCAAGACGCTGCGGCTGCTGCCCGCGAAGATCGGGCTGAACACCCTCTACGTCCAGTCCCGCGACACGGCCGACAACCTCTCCGCCATCGCCACGTACCGTTTCCGGGTCAAGGCGGGCCAGCTGGAGCGCGCCCAGTGGGGACTGGACGACGCCACCGGGTCCACGGCCGCGGCGGGCACCGCGCCCGAGCGGACGGCGGCCCTCAGCGGCGGGCCCGTCGCCGGTGAGCCGGGTGCCCTGGGCACCTCCGTCCTCTTCGACGGCGTCGACGACCAGGCCAGTACCGACCTCGCCGCCGTCACCACCGACAACGGCTTCTCCGTCTCCGCCTGGGCCAAGCTCTCCAAGGCCCCCGCCGGAGCCGCCGTGATCGCGGCCCAGCCCGGCAACCACGCCCTCGGGTTCGAGCTGTACTACTCCAAGGGCTTCGACCGCTGGGCCTTCAACCAGTACAGCGCCGACACCTCCACCGCCGTCCCGGTACGGGCGATGGCCGCCCAGCCGGGCGGGGTCACCGTCGGTGAGTGGACCCATCTGGTCGGCACCTACAGCGTCTCCTCCAAGGAGATGAAGCTGTATGTCAACGGTGTCCTCGTTGGCACCGCCCTCCACAACACCCCGTGGGACGCCCGGCGCGGACTGCGCATCGGCGGCAGCCACCACAACGGGGTCGACACCTCCTTCTTCCCGGGCCATATCGACGAGGTCCAGCTCTATGAGAAGCCGCTGTCCCAGGCCGATGTCACCCAGCTCCACGGCAAGCAGAACCTGACCGTGGGACGACCCGCCCGGCTGGTCTTCCCGATGGACGAGCCCGCCGGAGCGAGCGCGCTGAAGGGCGTGCCGCAGGTGCCGTCGGCCACTTACCACGGCGGTGTCACCCCCGGCACCCCCGGAGTGTCGAACAAGGCGCTGACCCTCGACGGCGTCGACGACTACGCCAGTCTCGGCCGTCCGATGGTCAACAACCAGCGCAGCTTCTCCGTCTCCGCCTGGGCCCGGCTGCCCGAGACCCGGCCGATGACCAACGGAGTGGTCGCCACCCAGCTCGGCACCAGCAAACCCGGCTTCGAGCTGTACTACTCCACCCACTACAAACAGTGGATCTTCAGCACCCACTCCCAGGACAGCGCCCAGGGCACCCCCATCCGCGCCTTCCAGAAACCGGGTGAGGAAGCGGACGGCGGCACCTGGGCCCATCTCGTCGGCGTCTTCGACACGTACACGATGCAGATCACGCTGTACGTCAACGGGGTACGCCAGCAGTCCGCGCAACTCGCCGCCGACTGGTACGCGGGCGGAGCCTTCCAGATCGGCGCCACCCGCTTCGACAACACGCTCATGAACCACTTCACCGGGAACATCGACGACGTCCGTCTCTTCGACCGCCCGGTCTCGGCGGGCGAGGTGCAGCAGATGTTCCGCCAGCGCCCGGTCGTCAAGACCCGCTGGACCTTCACCCAGGCCACCGGCACCCCGGCCGCCGTCCCGGACGTCTCCGGCTCGGGCAACAACCTGCAGCTCCAGGGCAACCCCCAGGTCGGCCCCTACCCGCTCGGCTGGGTCGACGGCGGCATCGTCCTCGACGGCGTCGACGACCACGCCACGGCGCGCGTTCCCGTGGACACCACCGGCAGCTTCACCATCACCGGATGGGCACAGGCCGCCGCCATGCCGCAGGCGCCGGTGACCGTGCTCAGCGCGCCCGGCGCCAGCCAGGACGCCTTCGCCGTCCGCTACCACCCACCGGCCGACCCCACCACCGACCCCGGACGCTGGCGGATCAGCGCGGCCTCCGGTGACAGTACGGGCTCCCCGGTCTCCGGAGTCGACAACGGGCAGTTCTTCTCACCCACCGACTGGACCCATCTGGCCCTGGTCTACGACGGGTTCGCCAAGGAACTCCAGCTCTATGTCAACGGTGAGCTGGAGGAGGTCGCCTGCGCCGACACGGACGGCGACGGCCAGCCGGACATCCCCAACTGCTCCGACCGGCTCTCCTGGACCGAGGACGTCCACACCTACCGCGCCACCCAGCCCCTCCAGCTCGGCCGCTCCCGCGCCGGGACCACGGGCAGCCAGTACTGGTCCGGCGCGCTCTCCGATGTGTGGGCCTTCCAGGGAACGCTGACGGAGGCACAGGTGTCGCTGCTCTCCGCCGGTGCGCCTGGTCTGCCGACCGAGGTGCCCGGCTCCGACTGACGGACGGACGCGTGACGTCCACGGTGGCCCCGTCGCGTCTCCGCGACGAGGCCGCCGCGGACGAAGGCCGTCCGCGCTGTCAGCGGGGATGGCCGCCGTTCACCGCCGTACCCCGGCCACCGCGAGCGGCGGGCGGCCCGGTACGGCGCCACATCACACCGACCACTCACCCACCTTCCGCG
>NZ_JBHVHF010000249.1:0-12490 GCF_042800315.1 Streptomyces sp. NPDC057638 | reverse complement strand
TCGCCGAGGAGGTCGCGCTGCCAGAGCGCGAAGTCCGCGTACTGGACGGGAAGGTCGGGGAAGTCCGGTTCCCGGCCCGCCGCCCGCGCCGTGTAGGCGCGCTCCAGATCCCGCAGGAACGGGCCCATCGACCACTCGTCGCTCGCGATGTGGTGCAGCAGCACCACCAGCGCGTGCGCGCCGCCCACCGGGTCACGCAGGACCGTCACCCGGACCGGTGCCTCCGCCGCCAGGTCGAACGGGTGGGCCAGCGCGGCGGCGGTCTCCGCGTCGAAGCGCTCCTCGGGCGCCTCCACGATCCGCGGCCGCACCTCCGCCACGGCGGGATCAGCGGGATCGAGGACCCGCTGCCACGGCTCGCCGCCCCCGTCGGACTGTTCGAACACCGTCCGCAGCGCCTCGTGCCGCGCGACCACGTCACCCAGCGCGGCGTCCAGGGCCACCGTGTCGAGGGCGTCCGCGAACCGCGCCGCGAACGGAATGGAGTACGTGGCACTCGGCCCCTCCAACTGGTGCAGGAACCACAGCCGGCGCTGCGCGTGCGACAGCGGCGGACGGTCCGGCCGGACCCCGGCCGTGAGCGGCACCCGCCCCGCCGTGCCCCGCCCGGTCAGCCGCTCCGCCAGCGCGGCGGCCGTCCGCGCCTCGAAGACGTCCCGGATACCGCAGTCGGCCCCGAGCGCGGTCCGCACCCGCGCGATCACCCGGGCCGCGAGCAGCGAATGCCCGCCCAGGTCGAAGAAGTCGTCGTCCGGGCCGACCGACCCCAGCCCCAGCACCTCGCCGAGGATCCCGGCCAGGATCTCCTCGCGGGCGTCGCGCGGCGCCCGCGCGCCCGCCGTCACCAGCCCCGACAGATCCGGCGCGGGCAGCGCCCGCCGGTCCACCTTCCCGTTCGCGGTCAGCGGGAACGCGTCCAGCACCACCACCACCGACGGCACCATGTACGCGGGCAGCCGTCCGGCCGTCAGCTCCCGCAGCCGCGCGGGGTCGGGCGCGGGCCCGTCGCCCGCCGCCGTCACATACCCCACCAGATGCTGTCCGCCGGGCGCCTCGCCCTCCCCGCGCACCACCACGACGGCCCGGCCGACCTCCGCCGGAGCGCCGAGAACACTCTCGATCTCCCCCGGCTCGATCCGGTGGCCGCGCACCTTCACCTGGTCGTCGGCGCGCCCGAGATAGTCGATCCGCCCGTCCGGGCGGCGGCGCGCCAGATCGCCCGTACGGTACATCCGCGCGCCGGGCGCGCCATACGGGTCCGCCGTGAACCGCTCGGCGGTCAGTCCGGGCCGCCCGAGATAACCGCGTGCCAGCTGTGCGCCCGCCAGGTACAGCTCGCCGGGGCGCCCGGCGGGCACCGGCCGCAGGGCGCCGTCGAGCACATAGGCGCGGGTGTTCCAGAACGGCTCGCCGATGTCGGGCGTACCCGTGTGCCCGGGGTCCAGCACTCTGGCCGTGGCCCAGACGGTGACCTCGGTCGGCCCGTACACGTTGGTGACGCTCCGCGCCGCGCCCGCCAGCCGCTCGGCCAGTGCGGCGGGCAGAGCCTCACCGCCGACGAGGACGGCTGTCCCCGTCAGCGGCGGCGGCTCCTCCTGCTCCAGGAGCGCCTGCCACAGCGACGGCGTCGCCTGGATCACGGCGGGCCGGTGGGCCGCCACGAGCGCGCCGAGGGCGGCCGGGTCGCGCACGGTGTCCCGGTCCGCGAGAACCACCGTGGCGCCGCTGATCAGCGGGACCCACAGCTCCAGGGCGGCGATGTCGAACGAGATGGTGGTGACGGCGATCAGGGTGTCCCCGGGCCCGAGCCCCAGCGCGCGCTCCCGCGTCCGCAGGAAGTTGGCGAGCGCGTCGTGGGGGATCACGACTCCCTTGGGGCGGCCCGTCGAACCCGAGGTGTGGATCACATACGCCGGCTGGCGCCCGTCCCTGCCGTCGGTGTCCAGGGGCGCGGGGGAGAGGTCGTCGAGTGCCGCGAGCGTGTCCGGCGCGTCGAGGACGATGAGCGGTGAACCCGGTTCGTCGGGCGCTCCCGGCGCGGCGGCCAGCGTGGTGAGCACACACACCGGCGCGGCGTCGCGGACCATGTACGTCAGCCGCTCCGCCGGGTAGTCCAGGTCCAGCGGCAGATAGGCGCCACCGGCCTTGAGTACGGCGAGCAGGGCCACCAGCAGGTCGTCGGTGCGCGGCAGGGCGATACCGGTGAAGGTCTCCGGTCCGACGCCGTGCGCGGTGAGCAGCCGGGCCAGCCGGTTGGCGCGCGCGTCGAGTTCGGCGTAGCGGTGGGCGCGGCCGTCGGCGATGAGGGCGACGGCGCCGGGGTCGGTGCGTACCCGCTCCGCGAAGGCGTCGACGAGGGTGTCGGGGGCCACCGGGCGCGCGGTGGCGTTGACCTCCTCCAGCAGCGCGTGCCGCGCGTCCGCGTCCAGCAGCTCCGGCCGTGCGACGGCGGCGCCGGGCCCGGCCGCCGCGGCCTCCCGGAGGAAGTGGGCGAACTCGGCGCCGCGCGCGGCGAGCGTGTCCCGGTCGTAGGCGTCCGGGTTGGCGTCCAGCTCGAAGCGGATCCGCCCCCGCGTCGGATCGTGGTAGAGGCCGAGGGTGAGGTCGTCGACCGGCCCGGCGGCCACGTTGTGGACGGTGCCCGGGGCACCCGCGAAGTCGAGGGCCGTGTCGAACGCCTTGATGTTCACCAGGGGCCCCAGCACGCCCTGTTCGCGGCCGACGAGACCGAGGTCGCGCCGGATGTCCTCGGCGCGGTAGCGCTGGTGGCGGCGGAGGTCGCGGACCCGGGCGGCGACGTCGGCGGTCAGGGCGGCGAGGGTCAGCCCGGGGCGTACGGGCACCCGCAGCGGCAGCACGTTCACCACCATCGCGGGCACGGTCAGCGCCGTGGAGCCCAGCCGGGCCATCGCGGGCATCGACAGCAGCACGTCCCGGGCGCCGGTGGAGCGGTGCAGGAATGCCGCGAAGGCGGCCGTCATGACATCGGCCCAGCTCGCGCGTGCCGCGCGGGCGATGTCCAGCAGCCCGGCGGTGGTGTCGGGCGAGAGGACGGCCCCCTCCCGCAGGAAGGTCGCGGCGGCCGGGTGGACGGAACCGGCCAGCGGCTCGGGCTCGGGCCGGTCCGCGAGCAGTGCCAGCCAGTGCTCCCGGTCCTCGGTCCGGCGCTCGGAGGCGTGGTACGCCTCCTCCTCCGCGACCACGTCGGCGAGCGCGCCGAACGGCGACGGGCCGGGCTCCGCGCCGCCCGCCAGCGCCGAGTACACCTCCGCGACCCGGCGGGAGAGCAGCGAGAAGCCGTACGCGTCGAGCGCGATGTGGTGGACCCGCTGGTACCAGAGCCAGGTGTCGGCGCCGACGCGGTGCAGCGCGAACGCGAACAGCGGTGAGGCCGCCGGGTCGGCGGGTCGGCCCATGTCGGCGCGCATCAGCGCCACGGCGGCGGCCACCGGGTCGGTGGTGCCGTCGTGATCCGGGCCGATGGTGCCGGGGCCGGTGTGGTCGGTGACCTCCAGGACCGGGCCGGTGTGGTCGGTGACCTCCAAGTCCGGGCGGCTGTGGTCGGTGTGGTCGTGGTCCGGACCGGTGTGGTGGTCGATGACCTCCAGGACCGGGCCGGTGCAGGGGCCGTCGGCCGGGAGCTGCCACGGCCGCCCGTCCCCGTCCTCCTCGAAGCGCACGGTCAGCGCCTCGCACTCGCCGACGACATGCCGCACGGCCTCGGTCAGCAGGGCGGCGTCCACCGGTCCGTCGATACGGATGTACTGGCCGACGTTGTAGACCGGGGATTCGGGGGTGAGCCGACTGCTGTACCAGACACCGGTCTGGGCCCCGGTGAGGGGGAGACGACGCAGAGCACGCTCGGTCATGGATCTTGCTCCAGTGTGGGCACGCGGTGATCGGGGATCGGCCGCGGACGGCGGAAGGGAGTTCGGGGCGCGTCGCCGGTGGGGCGGGTGCGGGTGGTGTGATGGCAGGTGCGGGCGGGGCGGGGTCAGCCGGTGGTGGCGGGGGCGGTCTCGCCCTGGTGGGCCTCCCGGTCCCGGTCCCCGTTCGCGGGCTCGTTGTTCGCGGGCTCGTCCCGGTTCTCGGGGTCGTCCTCGTGGGGCAGGGTGGCCCGGCGCAGTCCGGGGACGAGGAGGGCGACGAGCGCGGCGGCGCCCGCGCACACGGCACCGTTGACGACGGCGGCGGCCCCCGGGCTGAACCAGCGGGCGAGCAGGGCGACTTCGGCGTCCCCCGCCACGCCGCCCGTGGTGCCCTGGGCGGTGATGACGCTGACGATCCGGCCGCGCAGCCGGTCGGGCGTGTTGTGCTGGACGAGGGCGTACTCCAGGATCTCGTACACCGTTCCCGTGGCGCCGCAGACGACCAGCATCAGTACGGCGACGGCGATGTGGTCACTGAGGCCGAAGCCCAGGGTCGCGAGTCCGCCGGTGAAACCGGCGGCCAGGAGCAGCGCGCCGGGGCGGCCCGTGCGGCCGATCCAGCCGCTGGTGGCGGAGACGACGACCGAGCCGATGGCCGGGGCGGTGTAGAGCAGTCCGAGCATGACCTCGCCCCCGCCGAACTCCTTGTCCACCATCTCGGGGAAGAGGACCACGGGCAGGTTGAAGAGGGCCATCACACCGCCGAGGCCCAGCAGTCCGCCGAGGACCCGGTTGCGCAGCGCGTACCGCAGCGCGACCAGCGGGGAGCCGTTGTCCTTGAGCCCGGCGAGTTCGGTGCTGCCCTTGCTGCCCTTGGTGCCATCGGTGGTGTCGTTCTCGTCCGGGTCGCTGACGGGTGGCAGTGGCCGGATCCGGGAGATGAGCACGGTGGTGGCCGCGGTGGTGACGGCGGCGACGGTGAACACCGGGCCGGGGCCGCCCGTGGCGAGCAGCAGACCGCCGAGGAGCGGCGCGGTGATCGAACCGATCTCCCCGGTGAGGGAGATCAGCGCCCCGGCGGCGGGCAGCTGGTCCGGGCGGACCAGGGTGGGCGCGACCGCCATCAGCGCGGTCACGCTCACCCCGGTGGCCAGCCCGTCCCAGGCGATACAGAGGTAGATCGCCCACAGCTGAGGGTCCGTCAGGAAGGCGTTGGCCGCGAGACCGGCGAAGGCGAGCGCGGCGGCGGCGCGGGCGCCGACGATCAGCCGCTTGCGGTCCGCCCGGTCCGCCATCCAGCCACCCCAGAGCGAGCCCAGGAGCACGGTCACGCTCATGACCATGCTGGCCACGGCGACCTTGAAGGTGGAGCCGGTCAGGTCGTAGACCTGGAAGGCCAGCGCCACCGACGCCATGCCGAGCCCGAAGAGGGAGACGACCCGGGCGATGAAGATGGCGCGGAAGTCCGGGCTGGTGCGCAGGGGGCCGATGTCGATGAGGAGGTCACGCGCCCGCATGGGTGCCTCCCGCCGTCGTCAGCAGCTCGGCCCACGCGGCGAGCGTGGGACGCTCGGCCAGGTCGACGAAGCCGATCCGGGCGCCGTCCGCGCGCCACTTCTCCACCAGGGTCATCAGCCGGATCGAGTCGAGCCCGAACTCCAGCAGATCGGCGTCCGCCGGGATCTCGCCAGGCTCGGCGTAGAGCACGTCGGCGATGTCCTGGGCCAGCCTCTCCACTGCGAAGGTCCGCTGTCCGGCCGTCTCGGCCATGGTCGCTCGTCCTCTCCCCGCGCGGTGGTGAATGTCCGGCGCGGCGATGGTCATCAGCCAGATGAGGTTAGTTAGGTAAGGCTTACCTAACTATCAATTCTCGGTCGGAGTCAAGCGGGTCGGCGATGCCTGGTCAGGTGGCCGGCGCGCATGTCAACTCCAGGGGAGCGGGAAGGTGATCGGGGTGGCGATATGCCACGTCCGGCACTCCCTGACACGTGCCACCGCGTAGGGCGCGGTGGCGCTCCGGTCCGGCCTGGTGGCACTTCGGTCCGGTCTGGTGGCGCTCCGCGTGGGCGGCGGGTCAGCCCGCCGCGGCGAGGCTGGCCGGGCGCAGATCGGTCCAGTTCTCGTCCACGTACGCGGCGCAGCCCTGCCGGGAGTCCTCGCCGTGCACGACGGTCCAGCCTGTCGGCACTTCCGCGAAGGCGGGCCAGAGCGAGTGCTGGTTCTCGTCGTTGACGAGTACCAGGTAGCGGGCGTCGTCGTCTTCGAAGGGGTTGGTCGCGGTCATGTTCCTTCTCCTTGGGTGGGAGGCGCGCGGCGCGCGCCGGGGTGGGGTTGGTGGATCCGGTGGGGCTGACGGGGCCCGGCGGACCGGCCGTACGGGCGGCTCGGGTGGTCGCGGCGCCCATGGCGAGTGCTCCGGCCCGGGGCGGGCACCGGTCGCCGCGGACGGGTCGGGCGCCGGGGCTCATGGGCGACAGGCCCTGTTAGTGAGGCAAGGCTTACCTAAGTTCACCTATGGGTGGCGTTGTGTCAAGCGCCCCTGTGTGCCGGGTTCCGTGCCGTATGTGGACTGACGTGGCGTCAGAAATGCCTGGGGGGCGGGTGGTTGTCCGACAGCCGTGATCGGGCGATCCGCGCCGGGCCGAGCCCGGCCCGGCGACGGCCTACCAGCCCAGCGCGGTGTCGTGTGCGGGGCCGGAGGGGATGGCGAACAGGCCGTACGAACGGCTGGCATGGGCGCGGCTGGCGATGATCACGCAACTTAGCCGACCCTAACCGTCCAGCCAAGGCGGGGTGTTGGGCCCGCGACAGGGGAAACCGGGCCGTGCGGGGCCCTGGTCGTCCGTGGTTCCTGGGCGACGGGCGCCTCGTGTCTGTGTCGCGGAGGTTCGCGAACGTGACGTGGATCTCTCCGGTCGGCGGCGGGTGTCCTGCTCATCGCGCCGCTCTGGGGGCCCTTCTCCGCTTCGTGCGGAGGGATCTGCCGGTGGCGCCGCCACTCCGGCTGGGCTCCCGTCCGCCTCGCGCCCCATGGCGCACCTCTCTCACCCCTCGGGTCGCCAGGCGCAGGAGGGCGCCCCTGCGGGGCGTCGCGAGCCGGTGTCCCGGTCGCGGCGCCAGGTCGTGTCCGCGAAGTTCCGCCTGGCCCCCGACGCCCGGTACTGCCCCCGGGGCCTGCGGCCCGGGTGGTGCCGCCACCCCTGGGTCCTGCGCTGTGGATCAGGCCGGGTCGGGGAGCGGGGTCGGGTGCGGGGGGTCCCTCCCGGGCCGAAGGTCCAGGGGGAGGATCGCAAGGCGGAGGATGGGGCCCCCAGGCTTCGCCCGGGGGGACCCCCATCCGTGCCCGAAGGCCCAGGGGGGAGGTGCGGTGGCTGGGGAAGGCACGCGAGCCCGGCGAGCTCCGAAAGTGACGGCCTGGCTAGGCGGCCGGGCCCTCGGCCCACTCTCGTATGTAGGCGCCCGGGGTGCGCCCGAAGTGCTTCCGGAAGGCCAGGATGTAGCCGTTGGTGCTGGTGAAGCCGACCCGGGCGGCGACCGTGGCGACCAGGTGCCCGTCGGTCAGGAACTCCAGTGACCGGTTGAGGCGCAGCCGGGTGCGCCACTCCGAGAACGCGATTCCGGTCTCCGCCCGGAAGGCCCGCCGCAGACTCGTCGAGCTGGTGTAGAGCCCCCGCGCCCACTCCTCCGCCGTGCGTGGGTCGTCGGGGTGGAGCAGTAGCCCGTCCGCCACCGCGCGGGCCGCGCGGCTGGTGGGTTCGGGCAGCGGCAGGCGGTCTTCGGGGCCGGTCGTCAGCTCGGCGAAGAGGGCCGCGTCGTCCGGTCCGGCGCCGCGCGTACGGGCCAGCAGCCGCCGTCGCAGCGCCTCGCCGACGTGCACGACCGTGGCGCCCTCGTACGGCAGTGGGTGGCGCGCGGTGTCGAAGGTCTCGCTGATCACGAGCGCGTCGGGGTCGAAGCGGGCGCTGTGCGGCAGGTGGGCCGGAAGCCATAGGCCCACCGACGGTGACAGCGCGCGGTCCACGCCCTCGGCCCTGACGACGATCCGCCCCAGGGGTACATGGAGGAACTGGTGGAAATCGTGTGTATGTGTCGGGTGGCCGCCCGCCCCGATGTAGTCGTCCTCGGCGCTTCCTGTCATGCCGCCCCCCAGGTCACGGGGTCGGTGTGACCCCTGAGTGTGAGTCATGCGCCTCCGGCTTGGATCGCCGAAAGCGAGGTAAGGCTAGCCTAACTTCGCATACGTAAGACGAGGAGCCGAAAGACCCATGACGACTACGTCCCCGCCGGTGCCCGCGCCATCGCCACCGGCAAGGACCCGCCTCTCCCGGGGGGCGGCCGTATCAGCGCTCGCCGCCGTCGCGGTGGTGGCCACCCTGATCGCGAGCATCGGACTCGGATCCCGGGACATCTCGCCGCTGGAGATCGTCCGCATCCTGCTCGACCCGGGCGGGGAGGCGTACAACTCCCAGGTGATGTGGACCGAGCGCATCCCCCGGACCTTCCTGGGCCTCGCGGTCGGCGCCGCGCTCGGCGCCTCCGGACTGATCATGCAGGCGCTGACCATGAACCCGCTCTCCGACCCCGGCATCCTCGGGATCGAGCAGGGCGCGGCCATGTTCGTCGTCCTCGGCATCATGTTCCTCGGAGTCACCGGTGTGCACGGCTACTTCTGGATGGCCCTCATCGGCTCCGGGGTCGTCGCCGGACTCGTCTATCTCATCGGCACCCGCACCAACGCGGGCAGTTCCGCCATCGGACTGGTACTCGCCGGGGTCGCCCTGGCCGCCGTGATGTCCTCGCTGATCACCCTGATGGTGGTCCGGGACCCGGCCGCCTACGCCAACCTCCGCTTCTGGTCCATCGGCCAGCTCACCGGGCGCGCCCCGATCCTGGGCGAGATCATTCCGTTCGTCGCCGTCGCGCTGCTGCTCGCACTGCCGCTTGGGCGGACGCTGAACATCCTCGGCCTCGGCGACGAGACCGCGCGCGGACTCGGGGTCCGGGTGGAGCGGGCCCGGCTCGCCAGTGCCGCCGTCGCGGTCCTGCTCTGCGCGTCGGCCACCGCGGCCGTCGGCCCCGTCGCCTTCGTCGGCCTGGTCGCCGCCCACTGCGCCCGGATGCTGGTCGGACCTGACCACCGATGGTCCCTGCCACTGTCCATGGCGCTGGGCGCGGTACTCCTCACCGGCGCGGACACCGTCGGACGGCTTGTCGCCGACCACGGGGAGATCCAGGTCGGCGTCATGACGGCTGTCGTCGGCACCCCGTTCTTCGTGTGGCTGGCCCGCCACCGCGACCTGGTGCGGATGTGAGGACGACCATGACGACCACAACTCTGCGACAGGACCCGGAGAAGCGGGACCCGCGGCAGCCTGACCACGAGAAGGGCCTGAGGCGACAGGCCCCGCAGGGAGAGGCCCCGCAGGGAGAGGCCCCGCAGGGACAGGCCCCGCAGGGAGAGGCTCCGCAGGGACAGGAGCCCGCGGGCCACACGCCGCCGTCCGCCGCCCCCGACCGCACCGGCACCCTCACCCGCCTGCGCGCCGGACGCCGCGCCCGCCGCCGCAGGACCGCCCTCGTGGCCGGGATCCTCACTGTCCTCCTCGTCGCCCTGACCGCCGCCTCCGTCCTCCTCGGCGGAGTCGGCCGCGTCGCCCCCGCCGACGTCCTGCCCGCCGCCTTCGGACTGCGCACCGGCCTGGCCGACTACATGATTTTCCAGCTGCGGATGCCGCGCGCGCTGGCCGCCCTGCTCGCCGGAGCCCTCTTCGGTCTCGCGGGCGCCCTCTACCAGCGCCTCATCCGCAATCCGCTGGCCACCCCCGACATCGTCGGCATCTCGGCGGGCGCCGCCGCCGGAGCCATCACCGTCCTGCTGTACGCCCCGGCCGCGTTCGCGCTCGGCGCGCCGCTCGCCGCCGTCGGCGGATCCTTCCTCCTCCTCGCCGCCGTCCACGCGCTCAGCTGGCGCGGCGGAGTCGACACCTACCGGCTCGTCCTCGTCGGCATCGGACTCAGCGCCGTGTGCACCGCGTACACCAACTACCTGCTGACCGCCGCCGACGAGCAGAGCATCGCCATCGCCATGCGCTGGCTGATCGGCAGTGTGAACGGTGCCGACTGGGACGGCGTCACCACCCTCGCCGTGGGTCTCGCGATCTGTCTGCCCGCCGCCGCGCTGCTGCACCGGCCGCTCCAGAGCCTCACCCTCGGGGACCAGCTCGCCACCGGCCTCGGTACCCGCGTCGCACCGGCCCGGGTCGCGGCCCTCCTCGTCGGCGCCGCCGCCGCGGCCCTCGCGACCAGCGTCGTCGGACCCGTCGGCTTCGTCTCCCTCGTCAGCGGGCCCATCGCCCAGCGCCTGGTGGGCGAGGACAGGGCCACCGCGCTCGCCCCGGCCATCGGCGCCGTGCTCGTCATCGCCGCCGACGTGCTCGCCCAGAACGCCCCCCTGATCAGCCCGGTGCCCACCGGGGTCCTCACCGCGCTGCTCGGAGCGCCCTACTTCGTCTGGCTGATACTCCGGCGCAGACAGGAAGCCACCCCGTGACCCACCCCGCCGCCACCGGCCCCGCCGACACCACCGCTGCTGACACCGCCACTGATACGGCCTCCGCCACCACGAGGGCCCCCGCCACCGACACGGCCTTCGCCACCGACGCGGCCTTCGCCACCGACGCGGCCAACGCCACCGACACGGCCTTCGCCACCGACACGGCCTTCGCCACCGATGCGGCCTCCGCCATCGCGACGACGGCGTCCGCCACCGCGACGGCCCCCGAGCGCGCCCGCCACAGCATCGAGGCCCAGGACATCAGCGCCGGATACGGCGGTACGCACATCATCGAGGAACTGTCCCTGCGGATCGAGGCGGGCCGGATCACCGCGCTCGTCGGCCCCAACGCCTGCGGCAAGTCCACCCTGCTGAAGTCGATCGCCCGGCTCCTCCCCCTCGCCTCCGGCTCCGTCCTGCTCGAAGGCGCCGACATCCACGCCCTGCCCACCCGTGAGGTGGCCCGTCGGCTCGGTGTCCTGCCACAGACCCCGATCGCGCCGGAGAGCATCACCGTCGGCGACCTCGTCTGGCGGGGCCGCCACCCCCACCGCCGGTTCGGCCGGCGGCGCACCGAGGCCGACGACACGGTCATCGCCGAGGCCCTGCTCGCCACCGGCACCGCCGAACTCGTCGACCGGCCCGTGGACCAGCTCTCCGGCGGTCAGCGCCAGCGGGTGTGGATCGCCCTCGCCCTCGCCCAGGACACCCCGACCCTCCTTCTCGACGAGCCCACCACCTATCTGGACATCGCGCACCAGATCGAGGTGATGGACCTGCTGGCCGATCTCAACGAACGGACCGGCAAGACCATCGTGCTCGTCTCCCACGACCTCAACCAGGCGGCCCTGTACGCCGCGACGATCGTCGCCCTGCGCGACGGCCGCGTCGTACGCCAGGGCCCGCCGGCCGAGGTGCTCGACGCACGGACCGTGGCCGAGGTCTTCGGCCTGGAATGCGTCGTCGTGACCCACCCCCGAACGGACCGGCCGCAGATCTTCCCCCTCGGCCGTCGCCACCTCACGCAGGAGAGATGAACATGAACCGCCTCGCACGACCCGCCGGACACCGTGGCAGGGCCCGGGTGCTGGTGGCCGCGGTAGCGTGCCTCGCCCTCGTCACCGGCTGCGGCAGCTCCGACGACGCGACCGACAGCGGGAAGGGCACCCCCGCCACCGCCTCCGGGAAGAGCGCCTTCCCGGTCACCCTCGCCAACGCGTGGGGCTCGACGGAGGTCCCGAAGAAGCCCGTCCGCGTCGCCACCGTCTCCGACGGCGACACCGACATCGCGCTCGCCCTCGGTCTCGTACCCGTCATCACCCCCGACGCCGAGGACGGCGGCCCCGTCCCCGAGTACAAGCAGCGCGCCATCGACAAGCTCGGCGCCGGAAAGCTCAAGACCTACGACGACGCCGACGGCACCGACTACGAGGCCATCGCCGCCGAGGACCCCGACCTCATCCTCGGCATGAACACCTGGTCGATGGAGACCGACTACCAGAAGCTGACCC
Source organism: Streptomyces sp. NPDC057638 (assembly GCF_042800315.1). Lineage (NCBI taxonomy): Bacteria > Bacillati > Actinomycetota > Actinomycetes > Kitasatosporales > Streptomycetaceae > Streptomyces > Streptomyces sp. NPDC057638. The sequence goes on along the minus strand of NZ_JBHVHF010000249.1, from coordinate 557 downwards.
CCATCGCCCCCGTCGTCACCTTCGCCGACAAGGCGGAGGCCGACACCCTCACCTGGCAGGACCGGCTGCTCACCGCCGCCAAGGCGCTCGGTATGACCGACGAGGCCACGAAGGTCATCGCCGCGGGCGAGCAGGCCGTCACCGACGCCGCCGCCGCGAACCCGCAGCTCAAGGGGAAGACATACACCTATGCGGTGATCCACCCCGAGCAGATCACCTACATGTCCTACGACGGCCAGGACCCCGGCGCCTTCGAACAGCTCGGCCTCCGCAAGAGCCCCCTCTCCAAGAACTACGACGCCAAGAACAAGGCCGTCAGCCTGGAGAACCTGGACCAGCTGGAGGCCGATCTCCTGCTTCTCACCTACCCCTTCGGCGACGAGGGCCTGCTCTCCGCCGACGAACTGGAGAGCAACAAGCTCTTCCGCTCCCTCGACGTGGTGAAGCGGAAGAACTTCGCCGTCATCCCCTCCAAGAACACCCTCGCCTCCGCCATGGCCTACCCGGACGCGCTCAGCGCCCCCTGGGTCATGGAGAAGCTGGCCCCCATCCTGGCC
>NZ_JBHVHF010000248.1:0-12532 GCF_042800315.1 Streptomyces sp. NPDC057638 | reverse complement strand
GGTGGTAGGTACGGGCCGCGGCCATCGCGTCACTCCAATCGTTCGAGAATTCCCGCACGAATGTAGTGCGGGAATTCTCGAACGATCAACCCGTGGCGGCATGCTTCCGCGCCGTCGATCCCCGGCGGGCGCCGGGGGTTGGCGCTCCGTGGGGGTGATGTCCTCGCCGAGCGAGGTTTGCGGACCGCGATTTCCGGCCATGTGCGATGGCTCGCGCTCCCCGGCTCGCGCCCGTCGATGGCCGAAAAGGCCACCTTCTGCGGTATGCGCATATTTCAGCCAACAGAATTTTCTGCGTCAGTGTCAGTAGGGGTAGCGCAGTTGGCTGATCTCACTCAGCATCCTCGCAGGCGAGCCGCATGAGCGGCTCCTCAGGGAGGGAGCTCGAACCTGTGAGTGATCCATTCAGACCCCCGGTATGGGGACCAGATTCAGCCGATTCACGAGTTGATGGAACCATTGACACGGTCGGGGATCCGGGAGCCGGGACCGCGTGGTGGCCGCAGGGGCGCGCGCTGCCCCGCATGGCCCTGGCGGTCGCCGCGCTGCTGGTCGCCGAGACCGCGGTTGTGGCCGCCACGACCGGCCGGGCGGTGGCCCAGCCGGCCGGGGCCGCGGCCGCCGCGCGCGCGGTCGCGACCCAGGCGGCTGACCTGCCGTCGGCGCACGTCGCGGCCCGGTTGTCGGGCAAGCGGGTGGAGGCGCTGTCGGAGCGTACGGAGTCGTCGTCGGCGTACGCGAACCCGGACGGCTCCACGACGGTCGAGGCCGCCAGCGGACCCCTGCGCTACCGGGACTCCGCGGGCACCTGGCGGACCATCGACATCGATCTCGCCAAGGCGGCGGACGGCGGGGTGCGCGCACAGGCACACCCGCTCGATCTGAGACTGGCCGGAAAGACGCCGCCCGCGCAGGCGGCGAGGATCAAGGCGTCGGGCGGCGAGCCCGGCGAGCGGCAGACCCCCGCGGTCCCGCTGGTGACCCTGGGCCAGGGCGGCAAGGGGCTCTCCCTCTCCTGGCGCGGCGCGCTGCCCGAACCGGTGATCACCGGCACCAAGGCCCGCTACGGCGGCGTCCTGCCCCGTACCGACCTGATCGTGGAGTCCACCCGGACGGGCTTCGAGCAGTTCCTGGAGCTGAAGGACCGCGGCGCCATCGAGGCCAACGGCTCGGTCACGCTGACGCTCAACGCCAAGGGCATCAAGGCCCGCGCCAACAAGGACCGTTCGGTCTCCTTCCTCGACGCCGCGTCGGGCAAGCGGATCGGTGTGCTGCCCGCGCCGGTGATGTGGGACGCCCGGGTCGACCCCAGGTCCGGCGACCACACCCACCTCGCGGACGTCGGACTGAAGGTCACCCAGCGCGGTGACGACATCGATCTGACGCTGACCCCGGACGCGGCGTTCCTCGCGGACCCGGAGACCCGGTTCCCCGTCACCGTCGACCCGGCGGTCAACATCGGGGTCGGCTTCGACACCTTCGTCCAGCAGGGCTACGCGACCGATGTGTCCGCGCAGACCGAACTGAAGCTCGGCAACAACGGCTCCGGCCAGATCGCCCGTTCCTTCCTCGCCTTCCCGATGGCCAAGATCACGGGCAAGCAGATCCTCAGCGCCAAGCTCAACCTGTGGAACTTCCACTCCTGGTCCTGCGCGGGCAGAAGCTGGGAGGTCTGGGACACCTCCTCGGCCTCGACCGCCACCCGCTGGACCGCCCAGCCCAGCTGGAACACCAAGTGGGCCTCCACCACCACGACCAAGGGCTACTCGTCGGCCTGCGGCGACGGCTGGGTGAGCCAGGACGTCAAGACGCTGGCCCAGGCGTGGGCCAACAACGGCAACGGCACCAACACCCTGGGCATCCGGGCCACCGACGAGGCCGACGCGTACGCCTGGAAGCGCTTCAACTCCGGCAACGCGGCCTCCAACACCCCGTATCTGTCGGTGACGTACAACACCAAGCCGGGCGTGGCGACCCCCGTCTCCCCGCTGTCGGGGGCGGCGACCAACGACACCACCCCGACGATCACCGGCAAGGGGACCGACGCGGACGGCAACACCGTCCAGCTCAGCTATGAGATCTGGGCCGCCAACGGCACCGCCGCCCTCCAGACGGGCAAGTCGGCCTATGTCGCCTCGGGCACCAACGCCCCCTGGACGCCGACGACCGCCCTGGCGCCCGGCGCGTACAAGTGGCGGGCCGCCACCTACGACGGGTCGGCCTGGAACGGCGCCTGGTCGGCGTGGCAGAACATCACCGTCGACACCACCGCGCCGGCGACCACGGCGATCTCCTCCACCGACTTCCCGGCGAACACCTGGTCCGGGACCCCCGACGCGAACGGCACCTTCTCCGGCGCGTTCACCTTCACCCCGCCCGCCAGCGATGTGAAGACGGTCGAGTACAAGCTGGACACCGGGGCGTGGACCCCGGTCGCCACGACCGGGGCGGCGGTCACCCGTACCCTCACCTTCCCGGCGGGCAAGCACACGGTGGCGGTCCGCACCCGTGACGCGGCCGGGAACGTCTCGGCCGAGACCTCGCGTGTCTTCTACGCGGGCTCGGGCGCGGCGCTGCTGACCCCGGGTCAGGGCGAGCGCCCGGCCCGGCGAGTGCTCCTGTCGGCCGAGGGCCAGTCCTCGTACACCGGCGTCACCTACCAGTACCGCCGTGGCGAGACCGACAGCTGGAAGGACGTGCCCACCGCCGATGTGCGCAAGGCGTCCGACGGCACCGCCGCCGGAAACTGGCCCGTGGCCGCCGTGAACGGCAAGCCCGCCGGACTGACCTGGAACATCACCGACACCCTGGCCGAGGACGGACCCATCGAGGTCCGCGCCGCCTTCACCGACGGCACCGCGGCGGCCTACTCGCCGGTCAACACGGTCACCGTGGACCGGGACGCGGGCACCTCCCCCACCCAGGAGATCGGGCCCGGCTCGCTCAACCTGCTCACCGGCGACCTCACCCTGTCGGCCGACGACGCCACCGCGTTCGGTCTCACCGTCTCCCGTACGGCGTCCTCGCGGCGCCCCGCCGTCGGCGGCGCGCAGGAGGGCCAGGTACCGATCTTCGGCAAGGAGTGGACCTCCGGAACGGTCGCCGAGGCGACGGAGTCCGAGTGGGCGTCCCTGAAGAAGACCTCGGCCACCTCCGTGGCGCTGGTCGACATCGACGGCGGCGAGACCGGCTTCACCGCCACCACCGGCGGCGGCTGGAAGCCCGAGCCCGGGGCCGAGGACCTGACCCTGACCGGCTCGCTCACCGGCTCGTTCACCCTCAAGGACACCGAGGGCACGGTCACCGTCCTCACCCGTCCTGACCCGGCCGTCCTCACCTGGCAGGTCGCCTCCAGCGGGGTGGAGGGCATCGCCCAGTCGACCACCACGGTCGTCTCCGAGACCGTGACCCACGGCGGCAAGCAGATGAGCCGCCCCAAGCGGGTCATCGCGCCCACCTCGGCGGCCTCGGCCGCCAGCTGCACCGCCACCCCGGCCACCAAGGGCTGCCGCGCGCTGGAGTTCGTCTACGCGACGGCCACCACCGCCACGGGCGTGAGCGCCGGTGCCGACTTCGGCGACATCACCGGACAGGTCAAGGAGATCCGCCTCTGGTCGACCGAGCCCGGCGCCGCCGCCGCGACCTCCAAGGCCGTCGCGGCCTACCGCTACGACTCGGCCGGGCGGCTGCGCCAGCAGTGGAACCCCAACCTGTCGCAGGCCACCCAGACCCAGTACTCCTACGACAGCGCCGGGCGGGTCTTCTGGCTGCACCAGAAGTCCGAGCTGCCGTGGAACCTCACCTACGGCAAGGCGGGCAACGCCGCCACCGCCGGGGAGGGGATGCTGCTCACGGTGGAGCGGGCGGGCCTGAAGCAGGGCACGACGGATGTCCAGGAGGGAACCGCGACCACCAGCGTCGTCTACGACGTGCCCCTCACCGGCGCCGGCGCCCCGTACCCGATGGGCGCCGCGGACGTACGGGCCTGGGGCCAGGACGACGCGCCGACCGACGCCACCGCGATCTTCCCGGCCGACGCGGTACCCACCGCGCACGCCGGTACCGCACTGGGCGCCACCGACTACCGGCGCGCCTCCGTCACCTACACCAACGCCTCGGGTCGCGAGGTCAACTCGGCCACCCCCGGCGGACATATCTCCGTCACCGAGTACGACCGCCACGGCAACACCGTCCGTGAGCTGACCCCGGGCAACCGCGCCCTCGCCCTGGGCGGCACCGCCGCCGAGCGGGCCACCCTGGCCGATCTCACCATCGCCGGGCTGTCCACCGCGGACCGGGCCGATCTGCTCGCCACCCGCTCGGTGTTCGACGCCGACGGCACCCGCGAGCTGGAGGAACTCGGTCCGCTGCGCCGGGTCACCGTGACCGCCACCGGGGCGTCGGCCGTCGCCCGCACCTGGACGGTCAACGAGTACGACGCCGGACGTCCCACCGACGGCACGGCCAAGGTCGAGGACCAGATCACCAAGGTCACCTCCGGTGCCCAGCTCCTCGGCACCACCGCGCTCACCGACGCCCGGGTGACGCAGACCGTCTACGACTGGGCCAAGGGCCTGCCGGTCAGGACCATCAAGGACCCGGGCGGGCTCGCGATCACCGACACCACCGAGTACGACAGCCTGGGCCGGGTCACCAAGGAGCTGAAGCCCGGTGCCACCGGCACCGACGCCGGTACCCGGGTGACCACCTACTGGTCCGCGACCGGTACCGGCGCCTGCTCCGGCCGCCCGGAGTGGGCCGACCGGGTCTGCTCCACCGGGCCCGGCGGCGCGATCACCGGCGGCGGCACCCAGCCGTCCGAACTGCCGACCACCACCACCGAGTACGACTGGTGGGGCAACCCGGCCAAGATCATCGAGACTGCGGGCGGGGTCACCCGTACCGCCACCACCACCTACGACGGCGCGGGCCGCCCGGCCACCGTCACCACCACCGGAGGTCTCGGGCAGGCGGTCCCGGCGGCGACGACCGAGTACAACGGTGAGACGGGCCGCGCGGTCAAGACCTCCTCGCCGACCGGCGGAACCCTCTACAAGGCGTACGACAAGCTCGGCCGCCTCGTCGCGTACACGGACGCCGACGGCGGCAGGACCACCACCGAGTACGACCTGCTGGACCGGCCGGTGAAGACCACCGACAGCTCACCGTCGACCGTGACCTACACCTACGACACGGCCGTCGAGCCGCGCGGTACGGTCACCACGACCACCGACTCGGTCGCGGGCGCCTTCTCCGTCACCTACGACGCCGACGGCTCCGTCGTCACCGAGAAGCTCCCCGGCGGCTACACCCTCACCGTCGACGAGGACACCACCGGCGCCCCGCGTTCGCGCACCTACACCCGCGACAGCGACGGCCAGGTCATCGTCGCCGACACCGTGGACGAGTCGATCCACGGCCAGATCACCCGCCACTCCGGCTGGTCGGGACAGGAGTACCGCTACGACGCCGCCGCGCGTCTGACCAGCGTGGACGACACCACCGGCGATATCTGCACCCGCCGCTCGTACGGCTTCGACAACCGCACCAACCGCACCAGCCTGACCACCGCCGAAGGCGCCCCCGGCGCCGACTGCCCGGCCACCGGAGGTACCAGCACCAGCTACGGCTACGACAGCGCCGACCGGCTCATCGCCCCCGGCCGCGCCTACGACGCCTTCGGCCGCACCACCACCCTGCCCGGCAGCGAGATCGGCTACTACGCCAACGACCTCGTCCACCGGCAGACCTCGGACGGCCGGCGCCAGACCTGGGAGCTGGACTCCAACCACCGGCTGCGCTCCTGGACGGTCGAGGAGGACACCGACGGCGTCTGGACCCGGACGGCCACCAAGCGCAACCACTTCGACAGCGACGGCGACAACCCGCGCTGGATCGTCGAGGACACCACGGACGGCACGCTGACCCGTAACGTCGAATCGGCCTCGGGCGACCTCGCGGCCACCACCGGCGCCTCGGGTGACGTCATCCTCCAGCTCACCAACATCCACGGCGATGTGGCCCTCCGGCTCCCGCTGGACCCGGCCGACGCCCCGGTGGTGCTGGACAACGACGAGTACGGCAACCCGCGCGCGGGCCAGCCCGCCGTCCGCTACAACTGGCTCGGCGGCAAGCAGCGCTCCACCGAGACCCTGACCGGCCTCACCCTGATGGGCGTCCGCCTCTACGACCCGGTGACCGGCCGCTTCCTCTCCGCCGACCCCGTCTACGGCGGCGGCGCGAACGCGTACGGCTACCCGGGCGATCCGGTCAACGAGTTCGACCTCGACGGCAAGTCCTGGTGGAAGCCCCGGATCAACCCCGTCGTGCGGTACGGCTGGAACCGCCTCAACCGCGGTTACAACCGCTACCGCGGCTGGCGCAACCGCCAGGAGGCCCGCATCGTCGGCGTGGGCATGGCCTACGTCGGCGTGCGCTACCTCGGCTACCGCTGCCAGTACCGCTACGGCATGCGGGTCTGCTCCGGCGGGTTCGGCCTGCACGCCCGCGGCGGCACGGCGCTCGGCACGACGTTCTTCAACACGAGACGGCGTGACGCGACACCGACCCTCATGCGCCATGAGAAGAAGCACAAGGCACAGTGGAAGCGGTACGGATGGCGGTTCGGCCTGATGTACCTCAGGGGCGGAGTGAACCCGTGCCGCAACAAGTGGGAGCGGCGCGCCGGATACAGGGACGGTGGATATCGGTGCTGAGTCATCCCGGGGCGGCCCGGCGGAACCGGCTCCCCGTGCTGCTGGGCTCGGTGCTCGCCGTGGGGCTCCTCGCGGTCGTCGGCGCCTGGGTCTACGGCGTGTACGCCATGTCCGCCCCGGAGCGTGGCCTGCTCGTCGGCCTGCGGATCGACGGATCGCGCGTCACGGTGAAGGCACCGACCTGCCCCACGGACACGGTGGGCACGGTCGAGGTGTTCGACAGCGAGACGACGGAACCGCTCTGGCGGGCGAGTGACCCGACCACCCAGGCCGGGAAGCGGGGCGAGCTGACGCTCTGGGACGCGGCGGGCTTCGCCCGGCCCGGACCGCAGCCACAGCCCGCGCGCCTGCCGGACCGGCTCGACGTCGCCGTCGAGTACGGCGTGGGCGAGCACGGCGGGGGACCTGACGGCTCCGGCGATGTCTTCGACACCGCCGAGGCCGCGGCCGCCGGTCTGCCGGAGGGCCAGTACTGGACGGACGACGGTCCGATGACCGCCGCCGCCATCGACGGTCAGCTCCGGTGCGGATCGGCCGGATAACCGGGCCATGAGGGGCGGGGCCGCCGACGGGAACACTCCCGTGGGCGGCCCCGCTCTCCGTTGCGCGGGGCGCACGGGGCGCGGTGCGGTGTCCGCGCGGAGGGGGCGCGGTAGCCGTCCGGGGACAGCACGGTGTCTGTGCGGTGTCTGTGCGTTGCCTGCGCGGAGGGGGGCGCGGAGCCGTACGGGCGGGAACGCGGGGCGCCGGGACACCGTATGGAGGGGGCAACGCCGTACCGGAGGAAACGCGGTACCGAGGGCAGCGCCGTACGGAGGGCAGGGCCGTACGGAGGGCGGCGCGGTACGGAGGGAAACGCGCCGTCCCGCTCCAGAGCGGTGCGCAACGCGCCGCGGTGCGACACGATGAGACCGCCTGTCGACCGTATGTATGTACGACCGTGACCAACGGGGGAACTGTGGACGCTGGCCTGGCGTGGACGGCGCTCGGCACGCTGGGGACCTGCGCGGGAGTGGGGCTGGCCTGGCACCAGGCACGGGCCCAAGGGCGTCCGGGACACGATCCCGGGGACGGGAGACGCCCGCCCGACGTGTACGGGATGTCGGTCACGCCACCGACCGGCGCCCTCCCCGCCGAGGTACGCGGCCGGGACGCGCTCCTGGCCGAACTGCGCCAGCTCGCGGGCGCTCGGCGGGGCGCGGTGGTGGTGCTCACCGGAGTCGGCGGAGTCGGCAAGTCGACCGTGGCCACCGCGCTCGCCGAATGGGCCGGGGGGCGCCGCCGCCGGGGGCGGACCCGTCCGATCTGGTGGGTCTCGGCCGCCGACCCCGCGGTCCTGGGCGCGGGCATGGTCTCGGTCGCCCGGGGCACGGGCGCCCCCCGGGCCGATCTGGAGGCCCTCGCCCGCAACAGCCCCGACGCCCCGGACCGGCTCTGGGCCCGGCTCGCCGCCGCCCCTCCGGGCTGGCTGCTGGTCCTCGACAGCGCCGACGACCCGGGCGTCCTCACCGGACCGGGCTGGCTGCGCGCCCCGGCGCGCGGACTGGTCCTGGTGACGAGCCGCCACACCGACCCACGGACCTGGGGCCGGCACGCCCGGGTGCGGGCCGTGACGCCGCCCGACGAGGACGCGGCGACCAGGATCCTCCGCGATCTGGCCCCGGCGGCGGGTGACGAGACCGGGGCGCGCGACCTGGCCCGAAGACTCGGCGCGCTGCCCCTGGCGCTCACCCTGGCCGGTACCTATCTGGACTCGGGCGTCGCCCGCTGGCCGACGTACGCGACCTACCGCCGCGCCCTCGACGCCCATGAGCGCGACGGCTGGCCCGGGGACCCCGGTCCCCGCCCGGACCCCCGCACCGCCGTGATGCGGACCTGGGAGATCTCCCTCGACGACCTCGCGCACTGGGGTGTTCCCCGGGCCCGCCCGCTGCTGCGGCTGCTCTCCTGCTACGAAGCGGGCATCCCGTTCCCGTACGACCTCCTCGACACCGCGTTCGCCGCGTCCATCCCCTCCTTCGGCGCGGTCGTCGGCGACGAGGGCGGTACGGAACGCTCCACCGAGCTGGCGCTGCGCGGTCTGGTCCAGCTCAGCCTGCTGACCCCGCATCCCACCGCCGACGGGGGCGCCGGGCTCCTGGTCCACCCCGTGGTCGCCGACACCCACCGGATCCACCTCGACGCGGTACCCGGGGGACCGGGGGACCCCGATCCGGGGGTGATCCGCGCCGCCGCGGCCGAGCTGATGACCGGTGCGCTCGGCCGGCTGCGGTACGACCGGCCCGCCGACTGGCCCCGGTACCACCTCCTGGAGCCCCATCTGCGGGCCCTGTACGGGACGGTGGCCGAACGGCTCGATCCCCAGCGCCTCGCCGCGCTCGCCCGGGCCACCGCCGAAGCCGCCCGCGCCATCGACCGCAGCGGCGCCTTCCAGGTGGGGGCACGGCTCTGCCGCACCGCATTGGAACGCGCCGAGGCCCTGGGCGGCGATCACCCGGCCGTTCTCGCCCTGCGCCACCAACTGGCGTGGGAGATCGCCATCGAGGGCGATGTGGCCGCCGCCGAGTCCCTCTACCGCGAGGTTCTGTCGGCCCGCCGCCGGACCCTCGGCGAGGACCACCCCGACACCCGGGCCAGCCTCGGCGCGCTGGCCGCCCTGCGGCGCGGCGAGATCGCGGACGCGCGGCATGCCGTGTGACGCGCGCGCCCCTGGAACCACGCGACTCCCCGGAGTGCCGCGCGCCCCCCGAGGTGACGCGCCCCCCTATGGCAGCCAGGACGAACCCATGACGGCGACCGGTGACCCGTGACCGGTGACGAGCGCGACGGACCCGACGCCCCTCCGTGGACGACCGGCCGGAGCGAGGGCGGTGAGGTGCGCGACGAGCCCATGCCGGACGCGGCACAGGACAGGGGCGCGTGGCCGTTGGCGGACAGGGCACACGACCGGGGAGCCGTGGTGGACGAGAGACGGGACAGGGGCGGGAGGTCCGTGGTGGACGAGGGACAGGACAGGAGTGGCGAAGCCGTGGTGGACGAGGGACGGGATGGGCCCGGCGCGCCTGTGGTGAACGAGGCGCAGGAAGAGTCCGGCGGACCCGTGACGGTCCGCGGCGAGCGGCTCGCCCGCGCGGTGGAGGCCCTGGGGCTCTCCGGCCGTCCCGTGCTCGTCCATGCCTCACTGCGCTCGTTCGGCGCTCCGCTGGACGGTGGCGCCGACTCCCTCGTGGACGCGCTGCTCGGCGCGGGCTGCACGGTGCTCGTGCCCGCCTTCACCGAACCCTGGCACTCCGTTCCACCACCGGCATCGGACCGCCCCGCCCGCAACGGCCTCGACTACACGCTTCCGTACCGCGAGGCCGGGCACGCCCTCAGCACGCCGTACGCGCCCGACTGCGGACTGGTCAACCCCTCGCTCGGGGTCCTGCCCGTCACCGTCGTCGCCCGCCCGGGAACCCGCCGTGGACGCCACCCGCTCAACTCCTTCGCCGCGCTCGGGCCCGAGGCCGCCGCGCTGATCGACGGCCAGGATCCCGGTGATGTCTACGCGCCGCTGCGCGCCCTGGCCGAACGGGGCGGCCGCACCCTGCTCATCGGGGTGGGACTCAACCGGATGACCACGCTCCATCTGGCCGAGCAGCGTTCCGGGCGCCGGTTGTTCCGGCGCTGGGCCCGGCTGGACGACGGGCGGATCGCGACCGTGGAGGTGGGCTCCTGCTCGGAGGGGTTCCCCCGGCTGGAACCATGGCTGCGCCCCCACGCCCGGACCACCATCGTGCACGGCTCCCGGTGGCACGCCTACCCGGTACCCGAGGTGCTCGCCACCATCGCCCCCGCCCTCGCCGCCGCACCCACCCTCACCCGCTGCTCCGCCGACTGCCGCGCCTGCGCCGACGCGACGGCGGGCGGCCCGGTGGACGCCTACCCCGGCACTGGCGTCGTGCTCCCCGGCTGAACCCCGGCGGCGCGCCCGGCCCCGTACGCCCGGGTCATCAGCGTGGCACGCACCCTCAGGTAACCACGCACAAGGAAGTGGGTACTTGAGCACCGTCGGGGCTTTGACCAGCATGGGAGGCGTCGCGCCGAGGAGAGACGACCCGGGCGGCCGCGCCGGCGCGCGACGACGTCCGGCGCACCCCTTCCATGGTGCGAGGAGCACGACATGACCGAGTACGACCGTATCCCCGTGACCGTCATCGGGCTGGGCTCGATGGGCCGGGCACTGGCCGGGGCCTTCCTCGGCGCGGGACATCCGACCACGGTGTGGAACCGCACCGCCGCCCGGGCCGCACCGCTGGTGGCCCAGGGCGCGACCGGGGCGCGGACGGTGACGGAGGCGGTCGCCGCGAGCCCGCTCGTCCTCACCTGTCTGACCACCTTCGGCGACACCCGCGAGGCCCTGGCCCCCGCCACCGGGGCGCTGCGCGGACGGGCCCTCGTGACCCTGAACTCGGGCTCCCCGTCCGATGCCCGGATGACGCACTCCTGGGCCGTGGACCACGGCGCCCGGTTCCTCGCCGGGGCCGTCAAGAACGTACCGTCGGCGGTCGGGGCGGCGGACACCCTCCTGTACTACAGCGGTGACCGGACCGTCTTCGACGCGTACACGGCGACCCTGCGGGTCCTCGGCGGCGACACCGTCCACCTCGGGGACGAGCCCGACCTCGCCGCCCTGTACGAGATGGCCGTCGGCGCCCTGCTCCTGCCCGCCCTCGCCGGGTTCTTCCAGGGGGCCGCCGTCCTCCAGGCGCGGGGGCGGGAGGCGCACACGATGGTCCGGTTCACCGAGAAGTGGCTGGACATGATCAAGAGCCTGCTGCCCGGCTACGCCCGGATGATCGACAGCGGCGACTACGGCGACGGCGCCTCCTCCGTGAACCTCTTCCTCTCGGGAGCCGCGGCCGACGAGGAGCTCAGCCGGGAGACCGGCGTCGACACCGCCTGGCTCGCGCCCCTGTACGACCTGCTGCGCCGCACGGCCGACGCGGGGCGTGGCGAGCATGAGATCGCCGCCCTCACCGAGGCGTTCAAGGGCCCCCGGCCCTGACCCACGCGCCGTGGCCGCCGGAGCGCTCCGCACTCCCCGCGCTCTCGGCCGACCCGGGCGCGCTTTCGGCAACCCAGGTTGCCGATCCCGGGATGGCGCGGTTCCATGGACGGATGGACCCCTCATCCTCCGTCGCCCGCGCCCTGACCGAGGTCGGGCCCCGGCTCAAGCGGCTGCGCACCGAACGCGGAGTGACCCTGGCGGCGCTCGCCGAGACCACCGGGATCTCCAAGAGCACCCTGTCCCGGCTGGAGTCGGGGCAGCGCCGCCCCAGCCTGGAACTGCTGCTCCCCATCTCGCAGGCGCACCAGGTGCCGCTGGACGAACTGGTGGGAGCCCCCGAGGTCGGTGATCCCCGGGTCCGGCTCACACCCCGGCGGGTCCACGGCAACACGGTGCTGCCCCTGACCCGTCAGCCCGGCCCGATCCAGAGCTACAAGATGGTGCTCCCGGCCTCCCGCAGCACCCCCGACCCCCAGACCCACGAGGGGTACGAGTGGCTGTACGTCCTGGCCGGGAAGCTCCGGCTGGTCCTGGCCGACCGCGATCTGGTGCTCGGGCCCGGCGAGGCCGCCGAGTTCGACACCCGGCTGCCGCACTGGTTCGGCAGCACCGGCGCCGGGCCGGTGGAGGTCCTCAGCCTCTTCGGCCGCCAGGGCGAGCGGATGCATGTCCGGGCCCGGCCCACCTCCCGGGAGTGAGGACCGGGCCCAGACAGGCATGCGCCCGCGCCGGGCGGTGACCGTGCGGCCCGGGGCCGGCCGTGCGG
>NZ_JBHVHF010000247.1:0-12569 GCF_042800315.1 Streptomyces sp. NPDC057638 | reverse complement strand
CGCGTGCCGTGGCCGGGCCGCGCGCCCATGACGGGGCCCGCACCCGGCCGGGCCGAGGACCGTGCCGCGTCCGCGCCAGGAGCGCCCCACCCGTCGGCCGGGGTGGGGGAGGGCACCCGCCGTACGCCGTACGGCGGGTGTTCTCCGTTACCGTCAGGCCCGGCCCGCCACCTGGGCCGGGTCAAGCCCCGCCACATACGCCTCGATCCAGGTGCCGGGGCTCAGCAGGCCCGCCTGGGCCCAGGCGAGCATGCGGTGCAGCCCATCCATGTGGATCAGTCCACCGCGCGCCGTCATATCCGCGTAGTCAGGTCCCGAGATGGGCCGGGTGCTCAGATACAGCGCCAGACGCTCGGCACCGGTCTGACGGTCGAGTTTCACCGCGCACATCGGGTTGGCGCGGGCGTAGCCGGTGCCCAGCGCCGTGAGCCGCTCCGTCGCCTCGGCCACGGTCAGCCCGGTCTTGGGGATCAGTTCCACCTCCCCGTCCTCGCCCAGATGCCAGGGGAGCACCACCGGCCATATCTCCGGCCCCTCCAGCAGGACCCGGTGCCATCGCCCGCCCAGTTCCTCCTGGGCACGGTGGAGGTTCACCTCCGCGTCATCGTTGAAGTTGGTCTCGTCCGAGGCGTCATAGGGGTGCTCCCTCTGGAAGCGGCTCAGGACCGCCTCGAACCCGACCGTCTGAAGAACTCTCATCGCTCCGTGCTCTCCTCCTGCTCGGTCTCCTGGCAGTCTGCCCCACGGGCGCCCGCCGTCGATCACTCGTCGAGCCGGTGATAGTGCCGGCCTCCGGGGTACGTTCCGCGCCCAACGCCGCCCGCGGGCACGGGACCGGCCCGCCGCCCATGAGTTGGTCCCCCTTCCGTATCCGCTGCGGTGATCGCGCGCGGGAGACGCCGCCCGGGAAGCGGTCACTACCATCGGCGGGATGGTGAGTGACACGATGGCGGGCCTGCGGCTCCGGGGCGCGCCCACGACCGAGCACCTCGACACCGCGGCCCTGGACGGATTCCGCTTCGCCGACGGCGGCGGATTCCCCCCGTCCTACCGGGCGTTCGTACGCCATGCCGGGTGGGGCCGCGCCTTCGGGCGCTGGCTGGTCTACCCGCCGGTGCTGCCGGGATACGCCGACGGCTGGCACGGCCGGGGCGCGGAGCTCACCGACCGGCTGCGCGCGACCTATCGGGACGGGCGGCGGGAGGAGTTCGACTGGATGGTGGAACCGGACGGCCACTGGTCGCTCCCCGACTCCCTGGAGGTCTTCGCCTGGAGCGAGAACGGCGACGCCCTGCTGTGGGACAGCGCCTCACGTGACGCGGAGGGGGAGTTCCCCGTCTGGGAGTCACGCGCTCTGGACTCCTTGCACCACCTCGGCGCGGATCTCCACACCGCCCTGCGCTCGGTGCGCGCCCGATCCGCCGGACTCCTCGGGCCCCGCCCGTACGATGTGGAACCGCTTCCCGCCACCCGCCTCCGCTGAGGTGCCCCGAGGCGTTCCCTCGTCTCCCGTACGGAGAGAACCGTCCCGGCACCGGACCGGCAGGTGTCAACGGCCGGTGCCGCCCGGGAACGCGGTGTCACCGCCGGAGGGTCTGCGGCTCAGCTCCCGGTCCAGATCGTCGAAGACCAGCCCCTCCCGCCCCACATAGCCGGTGCGGTAGGCGACCCGCGCGACCAGATGGGCCGCGACCGGGCCGGTCAGCAACTGGAAGAACCCGATGAGTCCGAGGGTGCCCAGATCGATCCCGGTGCGCAGCCGCAGTGCCACCCCGCCGAGCACCAGCAGCATGCCGAGCGCCTGCGGATTGGTGGCGGCGTGGCCGCGCGAGAGGACATCGGGCAGCCGCAGCATGCCGATCGCGCCGAGCAGACTGACGGCCGCGCCCAGGAAGAGGAGGACGGCCCCGGCGGTGTCCGCCGTCTGTGCCCAGGCGCTCACCGCGGCTCCCGTCCCGGCCCCGGGTCCGCGTCCGGCTCGTCCGGGGCGCGGTCCCGGACCGCGATGAAGCGGGCGATGCCCACCGACCCGGTGAACCCGAGGAAGGCCACGACCAGCATCACGGGGAAGTAGAAGGAGTCCCGGGTGACGGCGGAGCGCACCCCGATCCCCGCGATCATCAGCGCGGCGATGACATCGAGCGCCATCGCCCGGTCCAGCATCGACGGGCCGCGCCCCACACGGATCAGCACCAGCGCCCCGGCGATCAGGACCATCACGCCCGCCGCGGTCAGCAGCACCTCGTCCACGGTCCGTGCCACGCTCATCGCCTGCCTCCCCGGGGATCCGGCTCCGCGCTGACCCGGGCGATCTCCGCCCGGTCGCCGAACGCCCGGACCACCAGCTCCTCCATCCGCCGGACCGACCGCCGGGCGCGCTCGGCCGCCTCCGGTTCGTCGGCCTCCAGGATGTGCACGAACAGGGTGGCGCTGGACCGCCGTACCTCCACCACCGATCCGTCGGGGACGTTGGAGACGGCGACCGCCGTCGCCGTCAGCATCAGATCGCCCCGGCAGCGCAGGGGTACCGCGACGACGGCCGCCCGGTAGGGCCGGTCGTCGAACATCTGGCGGGCCACCTTCACGCCGGAGGTGTACATGTCGACCAGCAGATGGACCACGAGCCGGGCGATGCCCCACGGGTGCAGCCGGAGCCCCAGATCGACCCCGGGCAGCGGGAAGACCAGACAGAGCACCACCGCGACGATGAGGCCGTTGAGGAGATTGGCCCAGCTGACGTTCCCCCACAGCAGCGTCCAGACCACGGCCAGCCACACGATCAGGGGCAGCTCCAGCACCCGCCGTCGGCGGCCCACCACCGCGAGGCTGAACGGCGCGAGATCGGGGTCACGGAACCGCAGGGAGATCATGGGGACGTCATCGGCCCAGCACCGCCTCGATATAGGGGGAACGTTCCAGAAGCTCCGCCGCCGCCCGGTCGGTGAGCGAGGTGAGCGGGCCACCGAGGACGGTGTACGCGAGCGAGAGCAGCACCAGGGCCGCCGCCGCCCAGGTCATCGTCGGCGGCAGCTTGTCGGTGGTGACCGTGATGGCGCGGCCGAAGAGCGTGGCGGTCACCGCCTGACCGGCCGGACCGCCGCGCGGGCCGCGCTCCGGGCGGGCGCCAGCGGCCCGTTCGCCCTCCCCGCCGGTCCGCCCGTCCTCGGAGCCACCGGTCCGCTCACCCTCGGGGCTGACGTCCCCGCTCTCGTCGCCGCAGTCGTCATGGGTGTCCCGCTGTTCCAGGACCGCGCCCCGCGCCACCGGTTCCGGCGGCGCGGCGCGCCAGAACGCCAGGTTCCAGACCTTCGCCATGACATACAGCGTGAGCAGGCTGGTCAGGGCGGCGGCCGCGACCAGCGTGTACGACCAGCCGTCGGCCCGCGCCACACCGGCCCGCAGCAGCTCCAGCTTGCCGATGAACCCCGACATCGGGGGGATACCGGCCAGGTTCAGCGCGGGCAGCAGGAAGAGCGCGGCGAGGGCCGGCGCGGCCCGTGCCAGTCCGCCGACCCGGGTGAGTTCGGTGGTGCCCGTGCGCCGCTCGATCAACCCGGCGACCAGGAACAACGCGGTCTGGACGGTGATGTGGTGGACGACGTAGACCATCGCGCCGCCGAGCCCCGCGCGGGAGCCCAGTCCGATCCCGAAGACCATGTAGCCGATATGGCTGACCAGGACGAACGACAGCACGCGTTTCAGATCGGTCTGGGCCACCGCGCCGAGCACCCCGATCACCAGGGAGGCGAGCGCGGCGGCCATCAGCAGCCGTCCCAGCCGGTCGCCGGGGAAGAGCAGGGTCTCGGTCCTGAGCATGCAGTACACGCCGACCTTGGTGAGCAGTCCGGCGAAGACCGCGGTGATCGGCGCGGGCGTGGTCGGGTACGAGTCGGGCAGCCAGGCCGCGAACGGGAACACGGCCGCCTTCACCGTGAACACCGTCAGCAGCACCCCTTCCAGCAGTCCGCGCACCCCGGGGGAGAGTTCCACCAGCCGGAGCGCGAGCTGACCGAAGTTGACCGTCCCCGCCGCCGCGTACACCAGGGCGATTCCGGTGAAGAACACCATCGAGGAGATCAGGGAGACCAGGACGTAGGTCGACCCCGCCCGCAGCCGCGACTCGGTGCCGCCCAGCGTGAGCAGGACGAAGCTGGCCACCAGCATGATCTCGAAGCCGACGTAGAGATTGACCAGGTCCCCCGCGAGGAAGATGCACGAGACACCGGAGACCAGCACCAGATAGGCCGGGTGGAAGACGGCGAGCGGGGCGCGTTCGTCCCGGTCGGTCATGCCCTGGCCGAGCGAGTAGACGAGGACGCAGAGGGTCACGGCCGACGAGACGGTGAGCATCAGCCCGGAGAGCCGGTCCGCGACCAGGGTGATGCCGAGCGGCGGCGGGAAGCCGCCGAGGTGGACCGCGAGCGGCCCCCGGGTGTCGGCGGCGATCAGCAGCAGGACCGAGAGCGCCAGGACGGTGGCGAGGACGATCACGCTCACCGCGCGCCGACCGCGTGGGAAGCGGGGGCCGAGGGCCAGTTCGAGGCCGGTGGCGAGCAGCGGCAGCAGGACCGGCAGGGGGACGAGCGCGTTCATCGGTCACCTCTCCGCGGGCGGCCGTCGCCGCTCCCGGCATCCGTCTCCTGCGGGTCCTCGCCCAGGATGTCGTTCCACAGATCACCCGAGGCGTCCCGGGCCCTCGCCTGGAACGCCCGGTCCTCCCGCAGGACGGTGCGCAGCCGTCGGCGCTCCGACCGGTAGGCCGCCGTGCTCCCCTCCGGACGGCTGCCCCGGGGCGCCCGCCGCTCCCGTAGCGCGGCCCGCTCCTCCTGCACCTGGGCGCGGAGCGCGACGCGCCGGTCCTCGATGTCGTCCTGTACCTCGTCCGTCCCGGTCACCCGCAGGGTCCGGTACGCCATCGACAGCAGGAACGCCGTGGTGGCCAGGGTGATGACGATGGCGGTGAGCGCGATGGCCTGGGGCAGCGGGTCGGTGACCCGGGCGAGATCCACCCCGGGGTAGAGCAGGGGCGCGGCCCCGGCGGCGCCACCCGCGGCCAGCATCAGCAGATTGATGCCGTTGCCGAGGATCACCGCGCCGATCAGGATCCGGCTCAGGGCGCGCATCAGGAGCAGCACCCCGCCCACCGCGCAGAGCACCCCGGCCGTCACCAGCAGGGCGAGGCTCACCGTCATGGGCCCGCTCCCTGTCCGGCGGCCTCGCGTGCCGCGGCCTCCCGTTCGATCTGGCGGTCCACACGGGCGCCGAGGGACCGCACCATGTCCAGGACCACGCCGAGCACCAGCAGATACACCCCGGTGTCGAAGATGACCGGCGTCCCGATATGGAAGGCGCCGATGAGCGGCAGGTGCCCTTCGTAGGTGAGGGGGTGCAGCACGGTGCCGTCGACCAGCCCGAGCAGGGCCACCGCCGTGGAGATCACCAGACCCCAGCCGGTGAAGAACCCCGGGTGCCAGGGGGCCGCCTCCCCGAGTTCGAACCGTCCGCCCGCCAGATAGCGCACCGTCACCGCGACCCCGGCCACCAGTCCGCCGACGAACCCGCCCCCCGGCAGGTTCTCCGCGCAGAACAGCAGATAGACGGAGAGGACGAGGATGGGGTGGAAGACCAGCCGGGCCACCACCTCGAAGACCACCGAGCGGTACTCGGGGGCGAGGGTGCGGCCCGCGGCGAGCCAGGTCCGCTCGGGCGCGTTGTCCTCGGGCGCCAGACCGGTGGTACGGGCGCGGGAGCCGAGCGACCACGCGGTACGTCCGCCCGGCGGCCCGGGCCTCTCCTCCGTGATCGTGCCGCTCACGGAGACGCTCCCGTACCCGGAGGGTTCGCCGTCGGCCCCGGTGCGGCGGTGGAAGTAGATCAGACTGGTCACCCCGATGGCGGCGACGGCGAGCACCGCCGACTCGCCGAGGGTGTCCCAGGCGCGGTACTCGACCAGGATCGTCGCCACCACGTTCCGCACCCCGTGCCGGGCGGTGTCGTACACCAGCGCCTCGCCCGCCGGAGCCGCCCGCCGGGCCGCGGCCACCACCCACAGGGTGAACGCGATGGCCGCCGCCAGGGCCAGCGCCAGGGGCACCCGTACCCGCAGCCGCCAGGCGCTGATGGTCTCCTGGAAGTACACCGGCATCCGCCGCATCACCAGCACCAGTACCAGCAAGGAGACGGTCTCCACGGCGAACTGGGTGAGCGCCAGATCGGGCGCGCCCTGCACCACGAAGAGCAGGGCCGTGCCGTATCCCGTCAGCCCCGCCAGCACCACCGCCTTCATCCGCCGCTTCACCTGAAGACACATCAGCGCCGCCGCCCAGGTCAGCAGGGCCACCGCGCCCTGCGCGGGCGAGTCCCACAGCCGGGGCGGGGCGGCCCCGTGCCACGGCCGGTCCACGATCAGGATCGTCAGTTCCCCGGCGAGCAGCACCAGCAGCACGGTGGAGAGGTAGACCGAGAGCGAGCCGCGCTGGAAGAAGCCGGTGACCTGGAGCGCCAGCCGCTCCAGACCGAGCAGCCCCAGCCCGAAGACCCGGTCGGCGGTCGGCCACGCCACCCGCCGCGACAGCCGCACCACCGGGTCCCGGGCCAGGAAGAGCAGCAGACCGGCCGTCCAGGCCGCCCCCGAGAGCAGCAGCGCCGTGCCGAGTCCGTGCCAGAGCGAGAGCCGGTAGGGGTGCGCGGGCGCGGGAAAGGCGTCCGCGTACGCACCCAGCAGGCCGTTCAGCCAGACGACACCGGGACCGAGGAGCACACAGCCCGCCGCGAGCAGTGCGGGCGGCCCGAGAAAGAGCACGTCCACCCGGTGCACCGGGGTGTCCGCCAGGCCCGGTTTACGGGCGAACGCGCCCCACAGGAAACGCAGGGTGTACGCGGTGGTCAGCGCCGATCCGGTGACGACGACGGCCAGCATCCAGCGGTCCGCCGTCCCGCCGTGCTCCAGCGCCGTGAACGCCGCCTCCTTGGCCGCGAAGCCGAGCAGCGGCGGCAGCCCCGCCATCGACGCCCCCGCCACGACGGCCACGGCGGCGACCCGGGGCAGCGCCCGCCCGACACCGGACAGCGCGCGCAGATCGCGGGTACCCGCCGCGTGGTCGACGATCCCGGTGACGAGGAACAGCGGCGCCTTGAAGAGCGCGTGCGCCAGCACCATCGCCGTGGCGGCCAGCGCGGTGTCACGGTTCCCGGCCCCGGCCAGGACCATCAGGAAGCCGAGCTGGCTGACCGTGCCGTAGGCCAGTACCAGCTTGAGGTCGTTGAGCCGCAGCGCCCGCCAGCCGCCCAGCAGTATCGTCACCCCGCCGAGGACGAGCAGCACCGGCCGCCACGGCGGTGTGTCGGCGAACGCGGGGGCCAGCCGTGCGACCAGGTAGACGCCCGCCTTCACCATCGCGGCGGCGTGCAGATAGGCGCTGACCGGCGTCGGCGCGGCCATGGCGTTGGGCAGCCAGACGCTGAACGGCCAGATCGCCGACTTCGACAGCGCGCCGACCAGGATCAGCACCACGGCCACCGACACCGTCGTGGACGGCGCGGGCGGATCCGCGACCAGGGCGGAGATCCGGTAGGTGCCCGCCGCCTCGCCCAGGATCAGCAAGCCGACGAGCATCACCAGCCCGCCGAAGGCGGTGACCGTCAGCGCCTGGAGCGCCGAGCGCCGGTTCTGCTTGCGCTCGCTGCCATGACCGATCAGCAGGAAGGAGAAGACCGTCGTCAGTTCCCAGAACACATAGAGCAGGACCAGATCGTCGGCGAGGACCAGTCCGAGCATGGCCCCGGCGAACGCCAGCAGATGACCCGCGAACCGGCCCAGCAGCGGGGTGTCAGCGGAGAAGTAGCGCACGCAGTACACCAGCACCAGCGCGCCCACCCCGGCGGCCAGCAGCGCCATCAGCAGCGAGAGCGCGTCCAGCCGCAGGGCGAGCCAGACGTCGTACGCGGGCAGCCAGGCGAGCGTCCAGCTCACCGACCCACCGGCGGCGGCCGTGCCCCACTGGGCGGCCGCCCACCCGGTGGCCGCGAGCGGCGGCAGCGCCAGCACCAGGAAGGCCCGGGTACCGAGCCGCCCGACCAGCGGGCCCGCGCAGAGCGCGAGGAGGAAGTGAGCGAGGATCAGCGCCGCCATACGGCCCCGGGCGCCGGTCCGCCGGGACCGGCGGACACCACACGTCGGACGAAAGGCACGGGCCATTGCTACCGGGATTCCGCCCGGGCACCCGCTCCGGCACGCCGATGAACCCCCGGCCGGAGCCGCCGTGGCCCCCGGGCGGCCCAGTGCCGTCCCCGCCCGCACCGCCGAAGCCCGAGCGGCTAGCGTGTACGGATGTCATCCCCGTCACTGAGACTGCGTCATTCCGTCCGCGCGATCGTCCTCGACGAGGACGACCGTGTCCTGCTGTGCCGGTTCGCGATCCCGGAACCGGCCGGAACGGTGGTGTGGGCGGCTCCCGGTGGCGGGATCGAGCCGGGCGAGAGCCCGCTCGCCGCGCTCCGCCGCGAACTCAAGGAGGAGGTCGGCCTCGACCTCACCACCGATCCGCCGCACGTCTGGCACCGCGAGGTCGTGGCCGCCGGACATGTCGCGGGCTACGACGGCGCCGTCCATGACTACTTCCTGGTCCGCACGGCCGCCTTCACACCGCGCGGCACCCTCTCCGACGACCAGCTGGCCGCGGAGAACATCAGCGGTCTGCGGTGGTGGCACCCGAGCGAGATCGCCGCCTACACCGGTACGGACCTGTTCGCACCGCGTGACCTGGCGACACCGCTGAGGGAACTGCTCACCTCCGGCGTCCCCGCCCGGCCGGTCCGGCTCGGAAGGTGACGGCCTGCGCCGGTCCGGCCACAGCACTAGCGAGACCACCCACGACGCTCAAGAGCGTCTTCTCGCCGTTCTGTTCGGCTTCGACCCACGGATCACTCCCGTGATCTTCGGAGGGTTTCCCCAGCTCGTTCCGGTACGCAGGGTGATCCACACAGGTCACGCCGGCGCGGTCGCCATCCCTCGTCGGAGTCGTCTTCCAGCCGTCACCTCGGATGCTGCCAACCGGAATCACACGCCACCCCTGTTACCGGACAGGGGCGGAACGCGGGGGCCGCTCCCCCTCACTTCCCTGCCCCCGCCCATGAGGGGGAAAGGCTGTTGAGAAGACGTCAGAACCTCGGCGCCGTGACGCTCACCGCGGCGGTGGCGTCCGCGGCGCTCGTCGCCGGACTGACCACCCCGGCGTCATCGGCCACCGTCGAGCGGACGGAGAAGGACCGGGCGACGGCCACCGGGCCACGGACCTCGGGGACGGGTGACCGGGCGGCCGTGTCGCACGGGGTCACGCTGATCACCGGTGACCGGGTCGCCGTG
This sequence comes from Streptomyces sp. NPDC057638, assembly GCF_042800315.1. Classification (NCBI taxonomy): domain Bacteria; kingdom Bacillati; phylum Actinomycetota; class Actinomycetes; order Kitasatosporales; family Streptomycetaceae; genus Streptomyces; species Streptomyces sp. NPDC057638. The sequence continues at coordinate 3,205 of NZ_JBHVHF010000247.1, read as the reverse complement.
GACGCCCGGGGCCGGGTCGTCCGTGTCGACCCGGCCCGGGGCCGTGAACGCGTCCCCGTCGAGATCTTCACCACGAAGGGCCGCACCTACGCGATACCCGAGGACGCGCGGCGGCTCGTCGAGCGCGGGACCGTGGACCGCCGGCTCTTCGACGTGACCGGGCTGAGCAGCCCGGAGAGCCGCCGCTCCTACCACCGGGGCCTGAAGGTGATCGTCGGCTACGGCGGCACCGACGGCCCCCGGGCACGTGAGCGGGTGCGGGCGCTGCGGGACGTGGCGCTGCGGCGCACCCTGCCCGGTCTGAACGCGGACGCGGTGACCGTCGCGGGCCGGGACGCGACCGCGCTGTGGGACAGGCTGGTCTCCGCCGCCGGTACCACGGAGGCCCGGACCGTCTCCGGTGTCACCCAGGTCTGGCTGGACGCCGTGCGCACCGCCAGCCTGGACCGCAGCGTGCCCCGGATCGGCGCGCCCCGGGCCTGGCAGGCCGGGTACGACGGTACGGGCGTGACCATCGCCGTCCTGGACACCGGTGTCGACGCCACCCACCTCGACCTCACGGGCCGGGTGACCGCCGCGAAGAACTTCACCGGCAGTCCGGACGCCAAGGACCGGCACGGCCACGGCACCCATGTCGCCTCGATCGCGGCGGGCACCGGGGTGAAGTCGGGCCAGCACCGGGGCGTCGCCCCGGGCGCCGGGATCGTCAGCGCCAAGGTGCTGGACGACTCGGGCAGCGGCGACGACTCCGGCATCATCGCCGGGATGGACTGGGCCGTGGCCCAGGGCGCCCACATCATCAATATGAGCCTCGGTGGCCCGGACGAGCCCGGTCTGGACCCGCTGGAGACCCGCGTCAACCAGCTCACGGCCCAGAAGGGCGTGCTGTTCGCCATCTCCGCGGGCAACTCCGGACCCCGGCCCCGCTCCATCGGCTCACCGGGGAGCGCCGAGGCCGCCCTCACCGTGGGCGCGGTGGACGACGACGACAAGCTCGCCGACTTCTCCAGTCAGGGTCCCAGGGCCGGTGACGGCGGGCTCAAGCCCGATGTCACCGCCCCGGGCGTCGACACCACCGCCGCCTCCGCCCCGGGCAGCGCCCTGGCCCAGGAGCACGGCGAGGCGCCCCCGGGCTATCTCACCATCTCCGGCACATCGATGGCCGCACCGCATGTGGCGGGTGCGGCGGCGCTGCTGAAGCAGCGGCACCGGGAGTGGACGGCGGCGGAGCTGAAGGGCGTGCTCGCGGCCTCCGCGAAGGACGGCGGCCACACCGCGGTCGAGCAGGGCACCGGCCGGATCGCGGTCGACCGGGCACTGGACCAGTCCGTGATCACCGAGCAGGTGTCGGTCGACTTCGGCCTCCAGACCTGGCCGCACACCGATGACCGGCCGATCACCAAGAACATCACCTACCGCAATCTGGGGGACCGGGGCGTCACCCTCGATCTGACCGTCGCCTCGGCCGGACCCCAGGGCAAGCCCGCCCCGGACGGCTTCTTCACCCTGGGCGCCCAGCGGGTCACCGTCCCGCCGGGCCGCACCGCCTCCGTGGCGCTGACCGTGGACACCACCCTCGGCGGGACGGAGGACGGCGTGTACACCGCCGCCGTCACCGCGACGAGCGGTGCCCAGACGGTACGCTCCACCGCCGTCGTGGACCGCGAGCCCGAGTCCTACGAGGTCACCCTCACCCACACCGGCCGGAACGGCGCGCCGGGCAAGGGGTTCTTCACCTTCCTCAACCCGCTCACGGGCGACGGAAGCCCCATCTGGCTGACCAGCGACGCGTCCGGCGTCAACAAGATCCGGATACCGAAGGGCGAGTACTTCCTCACCTCCCGCCATCTCACCGACCCGGACGACACGGCCAAGGGCTTCGATCTGCTGCTCCAGCCCAAGCTGATGGTCAACCGGGACACGAAGGTCGCCCTGGACGCCCGGACCACCCGGCAGACGAAGATCACCGTGCCCGACTCCCGGGCGGTGTCGGCCGGGCTCTACGCCGACTTCAGCTCCACCGGCCCCGAGTGGGGCACCGGATACGGGGTCTTCGCGTCCACGCTCACCGGCTTCCGCACCGCGCATGTGGGGCCGCGGCCCACCGACCGCTCGCTGGCCGAGCTGTGGAGCGCCACCTGGCGGGGGCGCGGCGCCGACGAATACCACATCGGCTCCGGCGGACTCGTGAAGCGGTTCTCCACCGGCTTCACCAAGACGTTCGCCCGGGCGGACTTCGCCCGGGTCGCCGCCACCTCCGGCTCGGCGGCCGGCGGCAAGAGCGGCAGCCTCGCCGCCATCAGTGACGTGGTGGACTTCGGCTTCGCCCACGACCCGCTGCCGGTGCCCGCCACCCGGAACCTGTATGTCGCCACGGGCGCCCGACCCAATGCCTGGACCCTGCATTACACCCAGCACCCCTCGCTGGACGAGGGGGAGGAACCGGAACTCGGCTACCACACCCCGGGCCGTGACTACCGGCCCGGCAAGCGCTACCGCGAGCTGATCAACACGGGTGTCCACGCACCGTGGCTCGGGTCCGACCGAGGTGTCTTCCGCCAGGACGACGGCCTCTTCCCCCGGATGAACGTCTTCTCCGACGCCAGCGGCAACGACGGCTGGTCCGACCACCTCTCGGCCCGCACCACCCTGCACCGGGGCACGACGAAGATCGGTGAGAACGAGGACCCGCTGACCGGCGAGGAGTACTTCCCCGTCGGAGCGGACGACGCCCGGTACACGCTCGCGACCACGGTACGGCGCAGCCCGAAGGTGTCCGCCGTCGCCGACCGGGTCGACGCCTCCTGGACCTTCCGCTCCCAGCGGCCCACCGGCGACGACGAGGTCCGGCTCCCCCTCTCCACCGTGCGCTTCACGCCCCGTCTCGCGCTCGACGGCACGGTCCCGGCGGACGGTACGACCACCGTCCCGCTGACCGTGCAGGGTCCGGCGGCGGGCCCGGGGCTGAAGACCCTCAGGGTCTCCGTCTCCTATGACGGCGGCACGAGCTGGCGGCGGGCGACCGTGACCGACGGTCAGATCACGGTCCGCAACCCCGCCCGGGGCAAGGGCCTCGCCCTGCGCGCCCAGCTCACCGACGTCCACGGCAACAAGGGCTCGGTCACCGTCCACAACGCCTTCCGCGGCAGGTAGCTCCGCCGGGCGTTCTCCGCAGGAGTGACGATGGGCCGCCGCGCTCCGGCGC